>JAERRP010000213.1 GCA_016735415.1 Desulfobacterales bacterium
AGTGGTCCACCGGCAGCGTATCCCCGCGCAGGGAGGCGGTTACCTGGCGGTCGAGGTTGAGGATCGCCGTGGCCGGATCGGCCAGCAGGCCGGCCGCATCGTTGCCGATCGATTGCATCTGGGCGACCAGTTCACGCATGTTCTGAGCGCCGGCCCCCGAGGAGGCCTGGTAGGTCATGGAGGTCATCCACTCAATCAAGTCGGCCTCAAAAAGGCCGCCTAAAGCCATCAGCATTAGGGAAACCGTGCAATTGCCGCCGATATAGGCTTTGGTGCTCTTTTCCAGGGCCTGATCGATGACCGTGCGGTTGACGGGATCGAGGACGATGACACTGTCCTCTGTCATCCGCAGGGTGGAGGCGGCGTCGATCCAGTAGCCCGTCCAGTTGCCGGTGCGCAGGGCCGGGTAAATTTTTTCGGTGTAGCCGCCGCCCTGGCAGGAGACGATGATATCCTGGTCGCCCAGAAGCTTTTCGTCATAAGCATCGGCCACCGCCGGGGTGTCCCGTCCGATGTCCGGGCCTTTCCGGCCGGCCTGGGAGGTGGAAAAAACAACCGGTTCCAGATCGTTGACATCATCTTCGGCCCGCATCCGTTCCATTAGAACCGAGCCGACCATCCCTCGCCATCCGACAATACCGACTTTTAGCATGATCCGTCTTTCATAAAGATTAGTTTTTGAGGCAGCTGCCAACCCTTCCATAAAGGGGACCATGGGAAACTGTCAAGGGGCGACGGCAGATTTGGCATGCCGGCCTGAACCCATCCGTGTTGCCACGGAGCGCCTGCCGTTCTGCCGCGGTGCTTGACAGGCGCGGCATATTCGATGATAACGGCGACCGCTGTTTATGCTCCGAAAAACCATCGCATCCGTGCGCCAGCGGCAACCTGCTCTGTGGCGGCGGCCATAAACGTAGCGGAAGGAAAACGGCAACAATGGCGCAAGCATGTGGGGCCCTGGTTCTGGAAGGGGGCGGCTTAAGGGGCCATTACACCGCCGGCGTGCTCCGCTTCTTCATGGACCGGGGGCTTTACTTTCCCTATGTCATCGGCGTGTCCATCGGGGCCTGCAACGGGTCCAACTACGTGTCGCGCCAGGCGGAGCGGAACCGGATCGTCAACACCTGTTTTGTCGGCGATCCGCGTTTTATGAGTTACGCCCGTCTGCTCCGCACGGGCGAGCTTTTCGGGATGGATTTTATCTTCGATACCCTGCCGCATGTGCTGGTTCCCTTCGATTTCAAGGCGTTCCGGACCAGCCGCCAGCGGTTTGTGGTGACGACCACCGATTGCGCCACCGGGTCGGCGGTTTACTACGAAAAAGCGCAGCTGGACGACGCGGCCCTGCTCACGGTTCTCAGGGCGGGCTGCTGCCTGCCCTTCCTGCAGAAACCCGTTTGTTTCGACGGAAAGCTTCTGATGGACGGGGGCATCGCCGACCCGGTGCCGGTGCGCAAAAGCATCGCCGACGGTAACACCCGGCATGTCCTGGTGTTGACCCGGCCGGCGGGTTACCGCAAGCGCGTCAGCCGCCTGGCGGGTTTGACACGCATACGCTATCCCCACTACAAAGGGCTTGGCCGGGCCTTTGCATCCCGTGCGCAGCGCTACAATCGCACCGTGGCCCTCATCGATCAGCTGGAAGGCGAGGGTGCGATTTTCGTGATCCGCCCCCGGGGCCTCCTTGATGTGAGGCGCACTGAAAGAAACGTCCGTAAACTTGAGGCGGTCTACGCGCGTGGCTATCGCGATGCGGCTGATCGCTTTGAAGCCATGACGACTTACCTGGGAGCGGCGCCATAGATATCCGAGGTCTGACGGCAATGAGGGATCTTCCCCATGGCGGAAGGCAACCAACAACTGAAATGGAGAAACCAATGAATCCTCTGAAAGGATGGGCCCTGGCAGGGGCAATCGTGATGTTCAGCATGTTGATGGCCTGCGGCGGCGGAAAAGAGGCCGAGGCCCGCAAGATCATGGCCGATCATGCCCAGATCATGGAAACTTATGCCGGCAGTCTGGAAAAGGCGGAAAGCGCGGCCGATTGCGCCTCCGCCATCGACACCTTTACGGATCAGATGGAGAAAATGATGCCGCGCTTCAAGGATTTCGAGAAAAAACATCCGGATTTCTTCCAGGCGGGCGGCGAAAGCCCGCCGGGGCTTGAGAAAGAACATCAGCGCATGGTCCATGGCACCGATAAACTGCAGGCAGCCTCCATGAACATGATAAAGTACATGATGGACCCCCAGGTCCAGAGCGCCATGCAGCGGATGGCGGCGGTGATGCAGCAGGCGGGCAACTGAGGGCGAGCACAAATAACTTCACATTTTAGGCGCCGATACTCCCCGCCGGGCGGTGCCGAAAAAGCGCGGGAGAGATTGGGGGATTTTCTTTTCCGGTGGTGTGGCGCTCTACGCCGGGGCGGGGGGGATCATCTTCCGCAATGAACTGCCTTATTTCTCGCTCACCCTTATGGTACGGCGCATGTAATTCCATTGGTCGGTCGTGTGACATTGTTGAAGAAGTGGCCCTTTCGATAGCGGTAAAAAATTACAACAATTCGTTAGGTCGGCCAGCTTCAGGTTATAGCAGTAATCGCCGGTTTTTACATCAATCCAGCGACCACAACATAGGGCGGTGCTGCTGATGGATACGATAGGTATGGTTGACCCATGGGGTATGGGAAAAAATCACGCTTAGGATAATTATTGTCGAACGTCAGGCGTGAGCAGCATATCTCAGTCTTTCAAGAGCCTGAAGCCTTCACGTAAAATGCCAAAATTTATTTACGTTTACTCCATGCCATTGTAAATTCCCTCATGAGGTGTGTTCATCTTTACTTGATTGGATCCAGTCAGATATAAATTCCGCAATTTTTTCCCAGCCTGGCTCACCCATGACCCAATGGGCATGATT
>JAERRP010000114.1 GCA_016735415.1 Desulfobacterales bacterium
CGGCCACTTCACGTTAAAGGGCCTTTTTCGGCCCCGGACGGCGTTCTCACTCCCTGCCGGTCCGCTTATAAACCCGTTTCCATTGCCGGCCTTCACCGGCTTGACCCAGGCGCTAACAAGCCCTACTTCTATGCCTTGTCCAACTCAAAAGGGATTATTGAACCTCGGGCGGCGTTTCCGCGCTTTGGCGGTTTTCAGTGAGGAGGAAATGGACATGAAGAACATCCTTGAAGCTTTCGATCTACTGGAGGCGCAGTCCGGGGCCTATGCCGGCCAATGGCTGGCATGCCACGGCCCGTCCCTGGGGTGCCACTCGCCGATTGACGGCCGGCCGATCGGCATGATCCGGTCGGCCACCCGGGATGAATACGAACAGGTCCTGCACCGTGCCGTTGCCGGTTTTCAGGAATGGCGTCGCTGGCCGGCCCCCCGACGGGGTGAGGTCGTGCGCCGGATCGGGTTGGTCCTGCGGGATCATAAAGAAGATCTAGGGGACCTGATCAGTCTCGAAGTGGGCAAGATTCGGGCGGAGGGCGAAGGCGAGATCCAGGAGATGATCGACATCGCCGATCTGGCCGTGGGGCAGGCCCGCATGCTCTATGGCCTGACCATGCCCAGCGAGCGTCCGGGTCACCGGATGTACGAACAATGGCACCCGCTGGGGCCGGTGGGGGTGATCACGGCCTTCAATTTCCCGCTGGCGCCCTGGTCCTGGAATGCCATGATTGCCATGGCGGCCGGTGACGTCGTCATCTGGAAACCCTCTTCCAAGGCGGCCCTATGCGCTATCGCCGTCATGAAAATGATTGAACCCGTGCTCAAGGCCTGCGACGTCCCGGACGGGGTGCTCAGCCTGGCCATCGGCCGCCGCGACGAGGTGGGCGAGGCGCTGCTGCACGACTCCCGCGTCCCGCTTATTTCCGCCACCGGCAGTGTGGCCATGGGACGGCATGTGGCCCAGACCGTGGCCTTGCGGCTGGGTAAAACCATCCTGGAACTGGGCGGCAACAATGCCGTTGTCCTGACCCCCAGTGCCGATTTCGACATGGCCGTGCGGGCCATCGTGTTCGGGGCCGTGGGTACCGCCGGGCAACGCTGCACCACCACGCGTCGGATTATCGTGCATGAATCCCTGCTGGCATCGCTCAAGGACGCCCTGAAAAAGGCTTATCAACAGGTTCCCATCGGCAATCCTCTCGAAGCGGGGGTCCTGATGGGGCCGCTGATCGATCGGGAGGCCGTGGCCGGCATGCAGGCGGCGCTTGTGAAGATTAAATCCCAGGGCGGAAAAATTCTGTACGGCGGCCAGGTCTTAAGCGGCGGGATTTACGATACCGGGACCTATGTGCGCCCCTGTCTGTGTGAAGCCCATGCGGACATGCCCATCGTGCGCGAGGAGACATTCGCCCCCATCCTGTATCTGATCCCCTACGCGGACCTCGAAGAGGCCGTTCGCATCCAGAATGCGGTGCCCCAGGGGCTTTCCTCAGCTATTTTCACCAACGACCTGCGCGAATCCGAGTACTTTCTAAGCCACAACGGCAGCGACTGCGGTATCGCCAACGTGAATATCGGCACTTCCGGAGCCGAGATCGGGGGTGCTTTCGGGGGCGAAAAGGACACCGGCGGCGGACGCGAAGCCGGATCGGATGTCTGGAAAGCCTACATGCGACGCCAGACCTGCACCACAAACTGGTCGGGGGAGATACCCCTGGCCCAGGGGATCGAATTCGATATCGGCTGAAGACGGTCCTGCCCGGATAAGTCGCCGGGGTCTTGCCTTAGTCAGGCGTTAAAACAAAATATAATTTTGGCCGCGGTCTTCATCCGCCGCCGGCCGTGTCCACCGCCGTAACGGGTGAAGGGCAACATTTAGCAGCGCCGGTATGAGGATTCGGTTCAGTCGCTCCCTGCGGGGCGGCGCTTGCATTCATGCTTCTGATGACTACGCTTGAAACCAGAATTCCATAACAATCTTCTCAGAAGGAGAAACCATGGGCGACAGCGACTATGATCAACAGCGTGACGATTTTGTGGAACGCATGCTGCGGTCGGCGCGTGGCACGTTTGAAACCTTTACGATCTATATGGGCCATAGACTTGGATATTACGCCGTTCTGTCGGATGCGAGGGGGGCAACAGTTGCCGAACTGGCGGCGGTGTTTCCTATGGCGACTATGGCGCGGATCTGCGCGATGGGCAGGCCGGTATGAACAGGGCCATGTTTCTCAACTTGATGGGAACCGATTGGCTCCCGACCATTCCGGATTTGGATCAACGTTTGAAAGCAGATCCCGGCGCCCGGATTGCCGATATCGGTTGCGGATTAGGCTGGTCCAGCATTGGAATGGCGCAAGCCTACCCGAAGACCAGTGTGGACGGCTTCGACCTGGACGAACCCTCGGTTAGGGCCGCTCAACGAAATGCCCGGAATTGAGAGGGCCTTATGACCTCGTTACGGCCTTTGAATGTATTCACGATATGGCCGATCCGGTTGGCGCGCTGCGCATGATGCTGAACCTGACGGGTGATACCGGCACGGTGATAGTAATGGATGAACGGGTGGCCGACGTCTTTGCACCGAACGGCAGTGAAGTCGAACAGATATTCTACGGCTTCAGCGTCCTCCACTGCCTGCCCGTCGGCATGTCCGAGCAACCCTCGTCCGGAACCGGCACCGTGATGCGGGCCGAGACGCTCAGACAATATGCTTCCGATGCCGGTTTCTGTGACGTCGAAATACTTCCGATCGACAATTATTTCTTCCGGTTCTACCGTTTGCGGTCGATTTGCGCGGTTGCCTGAATCGATGCCGTTTCAGAGTTTGTAGAGCGCATCCACATAAGCCTTGAGAATATCCCCCACCACCCCGCGAAGCGGCAGGTTGGCCGCCAGCCCGTAAACCGGGGCCATGCCGCCTTCGGCGGCAGGTGCTTTTTCAACTTCTGCCACGGAAGCTTTCAAGTCATCGATGAAGCGTTGGGCCACACCCGGCCGGGTATGGCGCAGGGTGACGCACAGGTGAACGCAGCTGGGCCGATGCAGCCCGTTCAAACTCCAGCCCTTGTGCCCCATGGCGTCCATGACGCGATAGATGTCGAGGTCTCGGGAGGCAAAGGCGATCACCCAGAGTGGGTCACCCAGGATGTGCAGCCCGGGGATTTTTTGGATGCCGGCCTTGATGCGCTCGGCGGTTTTCAGAATGCGCCGGGTGGCCTCCCGGTATCCGTCTCTTCCGATCGTCACCATGGCGGCCCAGCAGGCTGCGCTGAGCGCCCCCGGACGGCTGCCGGCCAGGGTCGGGGAGAAATAGAGGCCTCCCGGCCAGTCGGCGATGGTGAAGTACTGGTAGCGGCGCAGGGCGGGTGTCCGGTAGAGCACCACCGAGGTGCCTTTGGCGGCATACCCGTATTTGTGGGTGTCGGCCGACATGGAAGTCACCCCGGGCAGACGGAAGTCGAACGGCGGAACCGCGTAGCCCAGTTCCCGGGCCCAGGGCAGGACAAAGCCCCCCAGGCAGGCGTCGGTGTGGAATCCGACACCGCGTCGGCGGGCCAGTTCGGAAAGTCTGGCGATGGGGTCCAGCATGCCGTGGGGGAAGGACGGGGCCGAGCCCACCACCACCCCGGTGCGGCGGGTCATGGCCCTGGCGGCGGCCGCCACGTCGGCCCGATAATGTCGATCCACCGGGATTTTTATCATCTTGAGGCCGAAGTACTCCGCGGCCTTGTCGAAGGCGGCATGGGCCGTCACCGGCACGACCAGTTCAGGTCGGCGAATGCCTTTTTCTTCCCTGGCCCGGTCCCGGTAAGTTTTCATGGCCAGCAGAATACTCTCCGTGCCGCCGGAGGAAAGCGTGCCGCAGACCGGATCGTCGGTGCGCCGGCCGCCGAGCATGGCGGCGGTCATGGCAACGATTTCCGCTTCGTATTTGGTGATGCTGGGCCAGAGATCGGCGTGCAGGGGGTTGGCCTGGGAGTGCAGGGCATACACCCGGTTCAGGAATTCGATATGGGCCGGATCGCCGTGGTAGACGGCCCCGGAGGCATAGCCGTCCTGCCAGCGGTCGGTTTCATGCGCCATCAAGCGGCGCATGGTTTCCAGCACCCGATCATGCGAACGCCCGTTGTCCGGGATCGTCGCCACAGTCTCAACGCGATCTTTGTACGGCTTGAGGGCGGGGGCCACTTCGGCCATCATTGAAGCGGTATCGGCCTCAATTTTTGTGCGAACAGCCGGTATCTTTCGCAGGTGTTTTTCCAGAAACGACACCAGGCGTGGATCGAGGCGATTCAGGTGCTTGAGGGCCAGTTCAAAAGGATCCATCCGGGTTACATTCCTTCCTCGCTGCGGAACTGATTCAGTCGGGCGCAGATTTTGCGGTTGTGGCGGTAGATATTCAGAAATTCTTTGAACAGCGGCGTATACACTTTCTGATTGACCGGATTCGGTCGGTAGGTCCTTCGGGTTCCCAGGCCGGCCGTAATTTCCTCGAAGGTGCCGAAGCCCAGGGCCACGGCGGCCAGAATGCCGGCCCCGCGGGCGTTGGTTTCCACCGGATTTTCAACCTGGTGGATCGTACAGTCGAGGATATCGGCCATGATCTGGCACCACAGGTCGGAGCGGGCGCCGCCGCCCACCATCCGGATTTCAGACAGGGGCCGCCGGATAAATTTCTGGACATACTGTTTAAGCCAGCAGGTGTTGAAGGCCACGCCCTCCATTACCGCCCGCACGAGGGCGCCGCGGTCGGCCGTCAGGGAGAGATTGTGGAACCCGCCCCTTATGAACCGGTCTTCCACCGGGGTGCGCTCGCCGTAAAGCCAGGGCGTGAAAATCAGCCTGTTGCTGCCGGGCGGCGTCCGGGCGGCCAGGCCTTCGATAACCGTCCAGTCGGCCGGGGACTGGCCCTCCCCGCAAAAAATGTTGTTCCGCAGAAAGGCCAGGCAGCCGCCGGCAGTTTCCTGCTCGTTGATCAACAGATAGCGACCGGGAATGGCCGCGGGCAACGAGGCCATGTTGTGGCGCAGGTCGGTTTTCTTGAAGGGGACATGGCAGGTAAGCCAGCTGGAGGTGCCGATGTAGAGATGGGCATCGAAATCCTTGACCGCCCCCGCGCCGATGGCGGCCGTATGCAGATCGGGCGTGCCCATGACCACCGGAAGCCCCGGCGGCAGACCCAGGGCTTCGGCTGCCGGCGGTGTCAGCGGCCCCAAGATATCCACCGCGCGTTTCAGATCCGGCAATTTGTGCGGGTCGATGCCGCACAGGCGCAGAAGTTTGGGGTGGTAGCGGATGCGGTCGATCCGGCGGTTGTCCGTGACCCAGTGCAGGGTAATGCTGTCGAACGAGGCGGCGAAGCGGCCGGTCAAACAGAGGTTCAAATAGTCTTTGGGTTCCAGAAATTTACAGGTGGCGGCATAGAGGTCCGGGTCCTCGGATTTCAGGTAGAGAAT
>JAERRP010000581.1 GCA_016735415.1 Desulfobacterales bacterium
GGCGGCGGGTCCGACAAGGCGCACGGAGATATCCTGCCAGCGATCGGAGCGGGCCTCGGGGCCCATGTACTCACTGGCCATGTTCGTCCCGCCCACGATGGCCGCCCGTCCGTCGACGATCACCATCTTGCGGTGGTTGCGCAAATTGGCGCGCCCCCGCAGCGGCAGGTGCAACATGGGCATAAAAAAGGCCGTTTTTCCGCCGGCCTGGTGCAGCGGCGCCAGAAAGCTTCGATCCACCTTGACCGAGCCGAGGGCGTCCAGGAGAAGAAAAACCCTTACGCCCTGGGCGGCTTTTCGGGCCAGGGCCTTGACGATCGAGCGTCCGGTTTCGTCGCGACCGAGGATAAAGGTGGCCACATGAATGGCATGCCCGGCCTTGTCGATCAGCCGCATGGTCTCGTGATAAGCCTCTTCGCCGGAAAGCAGCAGGCGGGCACGGTTGCGACGGGTTGGCGGAAAACCGCCCCGGTAGACCAGGGAAGCCAGTTGATGCTCGAGGCCGATATCGGAACTGCGTATGGGGAAAGAGGCCGGCAGCATTTGCTTCGAGGCGGCCCGGCGGTTCAACTTGCGCCCCCCGAAGAAAATATACAGGGGGACGCCGATATAGGGAATAAACACCACCGCCATAAGCCAGGCCAGTGTGCTGGTGGGCGATCGCCGCTGCCTCAGGATATGCGCCAGGAGCACCAGCGCCAGGATAAATCCCAGGGTGGGCAGCAGCTGAATATATATAAATTCGATAATCACCATAGCGCGCTAATTCCGCCGTTTTCTTTATCATACTAACTTTTGGTCTCTTTTTTCAACCGCCGGACCTCGCTCGGGAGCGAACACTTCTTGACAGCCTCTCATTCAATGGGTATACGGACGCGTTTTCTTTTCCTGCTGTAAGCCCATTCATGGAAGGGGTCACTTTTGCTGAATCCGGGTCCGGGAGAAATCGCCGCCCTGGTTACCGCCCTGTCCTGGACGGCCACCATGATGGCCTTCGAAGCGGCCGGGAAGCGAATCGGGTCGCTGAACGTCAATCTGCTGCGGATTGCCATCGCCACGATCTTTCTGGCCTGCTTCGGCTACCTGCGCCGGGGGCTGTGGCTCCCGACCGACGCCACGCTGCACAACTGGATCTGGCTTTCCGTGTCCGGCCTCATCGGCCTTACCCTGGGCGACATCTGTCTTTTCAGGGCTTTCGTGCTCGTGGGTGCTCGGATAGCGGCCCTGGTCATGGCCTTTGTACCGGTGATCAGCGCCCTGATCAGCTGGCTTTTTCTGGGAGAAATCCTGAGCCTGCGGGATCAGACCGGCATGGCCCTGACCACCGCCGGCGTCGTTCTGGTCGTTATGGGCAGGCGATCTAACGGACACGGCACCCGCAGCGGCTATTCGCTCCCGGGGCTCCTGATGGCCCTGGGGGGCGCCCTGGGGCAGGCCATCGGTCTGGTCTTCAGCAAATACGGCATGGGTTCCTACGATGCCTTTGCCGCCAACCATATCCGCCTTCTGGCCGCCCTGACGGGCTTTGTTCTGATCTTCCCCCTGACGGGCCGCTGGCGGCCGCTGGCGGCCGCCGCCCAGCATCGATCCGGTATGGCATTCACCACCCTCGGCTCTTTTTTCGGCCCCTTTGTGGGCGTGTCGCTGTCGCTTTATGCCGTCCAGCATCCCCAGATCGGCATCGCCGCCACCATCATCGCCCTGGTGCCCATCTTCATCATCCCCCCGTCCATGATTTTCAAAAAGGAAAAAATCGGACGGCGGGATGTGGCCGGTGCCCTCCTGGCCGTCTTCGGCTCGTCCCTGTTGTTTATGTGAGCCCTCGGAAATTTTCAGCACGCATCTGAAAGAATGGATACGAGACCATTGAAAAGTCCTTCCAGAACCTGTTCGGCGCGTCGCATATCATCACGCGAAGCAAAATGCGATTCGAACTCCCGGAAGATCGAATCGTAAGGCGAAGCCGGTATGGCCGCGTCCGATCGTTCGACCGCCGGGCGGTGATAGAGGCCGTTGTCAAAAAAATAATTGCAGGGACCGCGTGCGTCCGCCCGCCGGTGAAGCCATTTAAGCTTCAGGCCGGCAAACGCCTGCAGCCGCGCCCGGGCATCGGGATGGTTTTCGAAATCCGCCCGGGTCGCAGGCCGGCCGATGCGGTCATCCAGTTCCTTGAAAAAGGCGGACCACAGGCGGTGTTCGGTAACGACCAGCCCGTAGAGAAACCAGTGATCGATGCTCTGACGGATGATAAACTGGCGCTCGGGGGTCAGCCACTGCATTGTGGGGCAGAAATAGGTGCGGCAGGCTTTGGCGCCGTAGTAGCTCAATTCACGCCAATCCCTGCCATTGTTGCCCGGAACCTCCGGATGCAGCAGGCAGCCCACCCGGCGGTGCTCACCGATAAGGCCCACATAAGGGCAGGGGTAAAAGCGGGGAAAGGGTCGGTCTGCGGGCGTCCAGCCCAGGCTTTGCCGCCCGAAGTCCTCGATCGCTTCCGCTTCCCGGGGCACCCGCGCAAAAGCGGCCGTGCGCGTCGCCAGCATGGCTTTCAGGCCGCCCCGCGTGAGGTTGTGGACGTTGTAGAGCCCGCAGCAGGCTCCGCAGGAGACCCGCGCGTTGACCTGGCACAGGTAAGGTTTATCCATCTATCAGGTGTCCGTCCACGAACTTGACACGGGCGTAAGCCACACCGTATGGCATACAGATTAATTCACAACGTATGGAAAGGCGTATCGCAATGAGGGATCGAAAACAAGAAAGTATCTCACTATGACGCAGGAAGAAAATAAAAGCCGCGGGCTAAAGCTGATCGGCATCGCTGTTACCATTGTTGCCGCGCTTGCAGGAGTCAGCTATCTCGCCTACACCCTTCTTCACAGCGGCCGGATGCATCCCCTGGCATTGCTTGTGCTGGCGGCTGTCATATCGATTTCGATTCCCATGATCCGTTCCAATTTCTTTCCCAGTGGTCGAGATTGTGCGACGGAATACGACTTCCACGAACAACGCCTTGAAAAGGAGATCATCCGGCAAATCAGCGACACCCTCGGCACGGATGCCCTCAACCGAATTTTTTCACAGCCGGACCAATACCGCCCGTCGGCCCGTGAATATGTTGAACAATTGCTGGCATTCGAAAATGTCCGCCGGAATCCCGACCTGCATTTCGCCCTGCTGCTCTCCCTGGCCCGTTTTTACGAGAAAAGCGGCGATCCCCGGGCCGGCATACCGTTGATAAAAACAGCCCTTGAGATCAAACCGCAGCACTTCATCGCCCGGATGCACCTGGCGGGAAATTACGAGTGGATCGGCGCCGCGGAAGATGCTCGCCGACACTACCGGAAACTGCTTGAACATCCTGAAGACCTTTCGGGCGCCATGAAAAAAATGGTAGCGGCCCGGATAAAAAGCTGCCTGGCAGAATAGACCCTGCGGGTCGCGGCCCTGCCATACACAGCCATTCACGGCCAAAAAGGAATTCCATGCCCAACGTATCGAGATCCACAGAAACCGCCCTGGTCATCGGATCGGGTATCGGCGGCCTCAGTTCGGCCATCATTCTGGCCCGGCTGGGTTTCGACGTCACGGTTGTCGAAAAAAACCCGCATCCCGGCGGCATGCTGCGAAGCTTTGTGCGTCAGGGCGTCCATTGCAACGTGGGGCTGCACTATCTGGGGGCGATGGATCAGGGACAGATTCTACGGCGATGTTTTGACTTTCTTGGTATCACCGATCATCTGCCTTTACTGCGAATGGGCGGCAACACACCGGTCGACCGCTATTATTTTACCGCCCCGGCGAATGGTCCGGACCAGTTTGACATGCCGATCGGGCTGGACGCCTATGAAGCCCATCTTATCGACGCGTTTCCGGCCGAGCACGAAGCGATCACGGCCTTCATGGCACGGCTGCGCGGCAACGCCGAAGATCTTCATCGCCTCGGCTTTCTTTATGAACCGCGCCCCATGGCCAACCTGATCGAGCAGACCGAACCCCTGTGGGACTTTTTGGATCGCGCCGGATGCTCGCCCGGGCTCAAAAGCGTTATCAGTGTGCCTTCCGTGTGGATTGGGGTGCCGGCGGACCAGTGCCCATTTTTTTATCACACCATGGTCCTGGCCAGCTATCTCTTCTCGTCCTGGCGTTTACAGAGCAGCGGCACCCATATGGCGAAGGTACTGCATGAACGACTGATCGCACTGGGCGGAAAACTTGTGACCGGACATGCCGTCCGGCGTATCGATATCCGAAAGGGCCACCTGCAGGGCGTCACGCTGGACAATGGTGAGTCGATCGGCGCCACCAAGGTCATTGCCGCCGTCCATCCCAAGATCGTGTTGGATCTTCTGGGCCCGGAGAATTTCAAACCTTCCTACCGGCGTCGCATCATGGGGCTGAAGGATACTGCCGGAATGCTCTCAGTCAATGCGCTGGTGCCGCGCAACGGGCATCAGCCCATTCCCCACAATATATTTTTAGTCCGAACGACGCCAAACGGCAACGTCGACGATGTAATTTATCTGCAATTGCGACCATGCGAACGCCCCGGATATCTCCTGCTCTCACTGCTGACTGCCGGTAGCGATGCCCTCTGGCAGCCCTGGCGGCAGACCCGCTCCGGACAACGCGGTGAGGATTACATGCGCCTTAAAAAAACCATGGCGCGACGGATAATCCATAAAGTCGAACCCATCACGGGGGTCTTCAGCGACCTGGAACTGATCGACGTTTATACCCCTCTGTCCATCCGGGACTGGGTCAACAGCCCCAATGGCTCGGCCTACGGCGTCATGCGTTCGTGCAACCAGTTGCTGTCTGCCGCCGTCTTGAACCGGACCTCTGTCCCGGGACTGTACCTGGCCGGCCAAAGCGTCATGGCGCCCGGCATCCTGGGCACGATTCTGGGATCACTGGCAACGGTTAAATTTATCGTGGGACCGGAGCGATTCAAGCAGGAAGTTCGCCTGTAGTACAGGAATATCCGGCACCGCCGCCTTTCCGGGATGGTGATCGGATAGTCTGGGCGCCGTCGTCCTGTTTTAACGGCAGTTGGAGCGCGGACAGGCCCGGGGGCGCGTCAAGAACGATCCTTGTCGGCCAAAACCTCTTCGATCCATCCCATCGCAGCAATCATGTTGGGAAAACCGGTGGTAGTCAAGGCCAGAAGCACCGCCTGGCTGATTTCGGCGGGTGTGGCGTCGGCGGCCAGAGCCTTGCGGGTATGCGACATGACGCCGCCTCTTGAGTTGACGCCGACCGCAATCCCCAGTTTGATTAGGTTCTGGGTTTTTTCATCCAGAGGACCGGCCTTGCGAGTCGCGTTGCCCAGTTGCTGGTAGCTTTCAAATACT
>JAERRP010000248.1 GCA_016735415.1 Desulfobacterales bacterium
GCGGACGTGGACCGCTCGGCCCTCGATGGCCTGTCGGCCGCCCCCCTGTTGATCGTGAACACCCCCGATGAATGCGTTATCGGGGGCCACGCCCCCCGGGTGGCGGCGGTCCTGCAGAAATTGCAATGCGAGGCCATTGACCTCGAGGGCACCGTGGCGGTCCACTGTGATGCCGTTCAGCCGGTGGCCGACGCTTATCTGGAACTGCATCGTTTTACAACCCGACCGCCCCAGGGCGTCCGGTATTACAGCTGCGCCGCAGAGCGGGCCATCACGCTCACCCGTGCGTCGGCCGCCCAATCCCTCCTGAACCAGGCCTTGAAAGGGTTCGATTTCTCCCGCACCGTTCGCCAGGCCTACCGGGACGGCGTGCGCATCTTTCTGGAAATGGGGCCGCAGGCCTCCTGCACCCGCATGATTGGCCGGATTTTAGGCGATCAACCCCATCTGGCGGTATCCACTTCACATCGGGAAGATGACGACGGCTTTGCGATTGCCCGAACGCTTGCGGCCCTGGCCGCGGAAGGCATCCGCTTCGATCTGGACGCTTTTTTTCCCCTGTCGAAACGACCGGAACCCCGTTCGCCCCGTGAGTCCCGAATCACCGCTGATGCCCCCCTGAAGCGAATCGTCAACGGCGGCCGCCCCATCAATCCGCCACCGGCATTGTCCCGGCCGAATGACGCCCAGCCGTCCACCCCGACCGAAGACGGCCCGGCGATCAAACGGATGACGCCCGGGGTGCAAAAACGACCCTTGCATACCGCCGGATCAGTCGGTGAAACCGCGCCGGCCCGGGATCGTCATCCGATGCTGGATCAATCAGAGACCTTGCTCCGGCAGATGAATGCCCACCTGAAAGAGACTGCCCGGGCCCATCACCGCTATCTGGATATGACCTCCGAATTGACGCGTGAATATGCCGCCACCTTCGACCTGCGCAACCGATTGCTGGGACAACTCGCCGGCGCGCCCGACCGTCCAACGGACGTCTCTCCTGACGCCCGGCGGGAAGCGGCCCCGGCCGACACGGACAGGATCCAACCGGTCTTCTCGCGTGAAATGTGCATGGAGTTCGCGGTGGGATCGGCCGCCAGGGTATTGGGACCTGAATTTGAAGCCCTCGACGGTTATCCGGCCCGGGTCCGTCTTCCGGACGAACCGCTGATGCTGGTGGATCGGATCATGCACATCGAAGGCACCCGGGGGTCCCTGGGACCGGGACGCATCGTCACCGAACACGACGTCCGGCCGGGGGCCTGGTACCTGGATGCCGATCGCGCCCCGGTCTGCATTTCGGTTGAAGCCGGACAGGCCGACCTCTTTCTCTGCAGCTACCTGGGGATCGATCTCGAAGTCAAAGGCCAGCGCACCTATCGGCTTCTGGATGCCGCCGTGACCTTTCACCGCGGCCTGCCGCGCCCCGGTGACGTGATTCGCTACGAAATCACCATCGAAAAGTTTATCCGCCAGGGGGCCACCTGGATGTTCTTCTTCCAATTCGACGGATACATCGGGGATACCCATCTGATCACCATGCGCGACGGCTGCGCCGGATTCTTTACGGCCGAGGAAGTGCGCCAGTCCGGCGGAATTCTGCTCACGGAAAAAGAAACCTCGGCGGTGGTCGTCCGACGCCCCGCGAACTGGACGCCACCGGTGACCATGCCGAAGGAACACTACGACGATGCGGCCATCGAGGCCCTGCGCCGCGGGAATGCCGCCGCCTGTTTTGGCGATGCCTTCCGGGGAATTACCATCCCGCCCGCCCTGCGGCTTCCGGGCGGACGCCTGCGCCTGCTGGATCGGGTGCTTGAAATCGATCCGAGCGGCGGGCGCTATGGTCTGGGACAAATTCGTGCGGAGGCCGACATCCACCCGGATGACTGGTTTCTGACCTGCCATTTCGTGGACGACATGGTCATGCCCGGAACGCTGATGTACGAATGCTGTGCCCATACCCTGCGCATTTTTCTCCAGCGCATGGGCTGGATCAGCGACCACGAGGGAGTCTGCTACGAACCGGTGGTGGGCCATCGCAGCTTGCTGAAATGTCGCGGGCCGGTGACAGCGGCCACGCAGCGTGTCACCTATGAGGTCGAGATCAGCGAAATCGGTTTCAATCCGGCGCCCTGTGTGCGGGCCGATGCCCACATGTATGCTGACGGCCACCGCATTGTTTTGTTCAAAGACATGTCCATGCAGATGAGCGGCATGACCCGGGAACGCCTGCTGGCTTTCTGGGACCCGCAGCGGCCTTCCGAAAAAGTGAGCACGGAACCACCCGCCGTCTTCTCCCGGGATCAAATCATCGAGTTCGCCTACGGCCGGCCCTCGAAGGCTTTCGGTCCCCCTTACCGGCCGTTTGACCGCGACCGCTTTATCGCCCGCCTGCCGGGACCGCCCTTTTCGTTTATCTCCCGGGTCCCCCGGATTGAACCGGCGCCCTGGGAGCTCAAGCCGGGCGGGTGGGTGGATATCGACTGGGATATGACGCCGCACGACTGGTATTTCCGTGCCAACCGCAGCGCGGGCATGCCGCTTTGCATCCTGATGGAAATCGGCCTGCAGGCCTGCGGCTTTCTGGCCTCCTACCTGGGCTCCGCCCTGCACAGCGACAAGGACCGGCGCTTTCGCAATCTGGACGGCAGCGCCACACTGAAGGCCAACGTGATGCGCGACCGGGGGCCGGTTGCAGCCCGGGCCCGCCTGCTGTCGTCTTCCGCGGCCGGCGACATGCTGATCGAACAATTTGCCTTTGAGGTCTTTCAGGCCGACCAGATGGTCTACGAAGGCCGGACCTCTTTCGGTTTTTTTACCGAAGCCGCTCTGGGGCGCCAGGTCGGCCTGGGCCCGGAAGACGGTTCCGTGGCCTGGAAGCATTGGCGGGCGACGGCCGCATCGACCCCGGGGATACTGGATGATCTGGCCCCGCGCACGCCGCACGATTCCGGTGAAGATCCAAGGCCTGACTTCCGCCTGCCCGCCACCGCCCTGCGCATGATCGACCGCATCGAGATTTTTCTGCCCCGGGGGGGTGACCACGGACTGGGCTACCTGCTGGGTACCAAGTCCGTTGATCCCCGGGAGTGGTTCTTTGCGGCCCATTTTTTCCAGGATCCGGTATGCCCGGGCTCTCTCGGCATCGAATCCTTTTTCCAGCTGCTGCGCCACGCCGCCCGCGAGCGCTGGCCGGATCTGGCCGCCACCCACATGCCCCTGATCCGCACCGCTGAACCCCACACCTGGCGCTACCGCGGCCAGATCCTGCCGCATAACAAACACATCGAAGTCGAAGCAATGATCCTCGAAGTCGAAGACGGCCCCGAACCGGGGCTGCGCGCGGACGGCTACTTGAAAGTCGACGGACTTTCCATATATAAGATGCAGAATTACGGCCTGCGTCTGGTGAAACGGAGATAAAACCAATCCATGCGCTATGACAATGTCATCATCGCCGCCATCGGCTACGAGCTGGCCCCTAACGTGGTCACGGCGGAAGATCTGGAAGCACGCCTGGCGCCCCTTTATGATGCGCTGCACCTCAAACCCGGCCAGATGGAGCAATTGACCGGTATCCAGGAAAGCCGCTACTGGGACCCGGACTTCAAGCTCTCGCAAGGCGCCATCCGCGCCGGCCGCAAGGCCCTGGAAAAAGCCGACCTGGACGCCGCGCACGTCGGCATGCTGGTATACGGCGCCGTCTGTCGCGAAAATCTGGAGCCGGCCACGGCCTGTGCTGTGGCCGACGGCCTGGGTATCGGACCCGATGCCCAGGTTTTCGATATCTCCAACGCCTGTCTGGGGATTTTGAACGGGATGGTTCAGGTGGCCAATGCCATCGCCCTGGGGCAGATCCGGGCCGGTCTGGTGGTTGCATGCGAATCCTGCCGCCAGATCGTCGACAGCACCATCGCGCGCATGCTCCAGGCCGGCAGCATGGACGTCTTCAAGCGATGTGTGGCCACCCTGACCGGCGGTTCGGGCGCGGCGTCGGTGTTGCTCACGGATGGATCGTTCGGCCATCAGGGACGCCGTCTTCTGGGCGGCGTGATCCGCAATGCCGTCCGGCATCACCGCCTCTGCACCTGGGGGCCGGATACGGGCATTCCCGCCACGGCTCCCCACGTCATGAACACGGATTCGGTCGGCGTTCTCCAGAACGGGGTCAAACTCGGCCGCGAAACGTTCCGGGCCCTGCGCCGGGAACTGGCCTGGCATGATGACCAGCCGGACAAGGTCGTCTGCCACCAGGTGGGGTCATCGCACCAGAGCGCTGTTCTGGAGGCCATCGGCCTGCCCGCTTCCCGGGATTTCACCACCTTCCGCTATCTCGGCAATATCGGCACGGTATCCGTCATTGTAACGGCGGCCATGGCCGACGAAAGGGGTTTTCTCCAACCGGGGGACCAGGTGGGTTTTCTGGGGATCGGCAGCGGGCTGAACTGCCTCATGCTGGGCGCGGACTGGTAACGTGATCGATATCCGTCCATACCGGCATCTCTACCCTTTCCGCTCGCACTACCGGAACATCGGCGGCTTTCAGATCCATTATCTGGACGAAGGTTCCGGCGATCCGGTGATCATGCTGCACGGCAATCCCACCTGGTCCTTTTACTACCGTCATCTGGTAGGAATCCTGGCCCCCGCCTGTCGAACCATTGTCCCGGACCACATCGGCTGCGGCCTTTCGGAAAAACCACCGGTCGCTGAATATCCGTACCGCCTGGCACGCCGCGTGGCCGATCTCGAACTGCTGCTGGAATCTCTGGAGATCCACCGCAACGTCAGCCTGGTCGTACACGACTGGGGCGGTATGATCGGCCTGGTGTGGGCCCTGCGCCATATCGACAAGGTCAAACGACTGGTGATAACGAATACATCCGGGTTTCTGCCGCCCGACGGCAAATCGCTTCCCTGGCGACTCAAGCTTATCCGCAATCTCACGGCCCTGGGGGCACCGGCGGTGCTGCACGGCAACCTGTTTGCCCGGGCGGCGCTGGTCATGGCCCCCCGCAAACGCCTGGCCCGGGACGTCCGCCGGGGCCTGATTGCCCCCTACGATTCACCATCGCACCGCATCGCCACCTTCAAATTCGTCCAGGACATCCCCCTGACGCCCCGTGACCCCAGCTACGCCCTGGTTGAAAGCGTCGACCGCAACCTGAAGCGGCTCGCGGCGATTCCCATGCTCATCCTGTGGGGACTCAACGACTTTGTCTTCGATTCCGATTATCTGGCCGAATGGCGGCGGCGTTTTCCCCGGGCCGAAGTTCACACCTTTCCCACAGCCGGCCATTATCTGCTGGAAGACGAACCCGCCTCCGTGAGCGCCGCCATCAAGGACTTCTTCAGGCGTCATCCGATGGCCTCCGAGACCGCCCCGGGAAGAACGCCCTGATGGAAAAACTTCTTTCCGCCGACAAGGCCGAGCGGGTCAACATCGCCTACCGCCTGCAGCATACAGCGGCCCGGATGCCCTCCAAACGGGCCGTGGTATATCCCGCCGGACACGACCGCCGGGGCCGCATCGCTTACAGCCATCTGACCTTCGAGCAGCTCAACTGTGAGTCCGACGGTCTGGCCCGGGGTTTGGAAAAGGCGGGTGTGGGACGCGACACCAAAACCGTGCTGATGGTCAAACCGGGCATTGAATTCTTCGTATTGATTTTCGCCCTCTTCAAAGTCGGCGCGGTACCGGTGGTGGTGGATCCCGGCATGGGCCTAGGACGCATGCTGCGCTGCCTGGAATCCACGTCACCGCAAGCCTTTATCGGTATCCCGGCCGCCCATGTCGTTCGGGTTTTCTGCCCCCGATTCTTCCGCAGCGTCCAGACTTCCGTCACCGTGGGCCGGCGGCTGTTCTGGGGAGGCGCCACCCTCGAGGGCCTGATCCAGCGCCCCTGGCAGCCCTATGCGCCGGCGCCGACCCAGCGCCATGAAACCGCCGCCATCCTTTTCACGACCGGCAGCACCGGCCCGGCCAAGGGGGTTGTTTACACCCACGGGAACTTCGATGCCCAGATCCAACAGATCCAGGATCACTTCGATATCGGTGATGATGAAATCGACCTGCCCACTTTCCCCCTCTTTGCCCTTTTCGATCCGGCCCTGGGAATGACCGCCGTGATTCCGGACATGGATCCGCGCAAACCGGCCCTGGTCGATCCCGAGAAAATCATCAGGCCCATCATCGACCATGGGGTTACGAACATGTTCGCCTCCCCGGCCCTTTTGAATCGTGTCGGCCGCTTCGGGCGCCAACACCATCTCCGGCTGCCGTCCCTGCGACGGGTCGTGTCGGCCGGGGCCCCGGTTTCACCGGCCAACATCGCCCAGTTCGTTTCCATGCTCAGCGAGGAGGCCGAAGTGCACACCCCCTACGGGGCGACCGAAGCCGTCCCCATCGTTTCCATCGGCAGCCAAGAAATTTTATCCGAAACACGCCCGTTGAGTGAGCAGGGCTACGGCATGTGTGTCGGGCGGCCATTGCGGCACACCGAGATTCGGATCGTCCGCATCTCGGACGATCCGATCCCCGCCTGGGATGACGACCTTCAGGTGGTGGCGGGTGAAATTGGCGAAATCATTGTACGGGGCGATCTGGTAACGCACCACTACTACCGCAACCGTCAGGCTGATGCCCGGACCAAAATAAAAGATGGCGATACGATCTGGCACCGCATGGGTGATCTGGGCTGGCAGGACCACAAAGGCCGCATCTGGTTCTGCGGCCGTAAAAACCATCGGGTGATCAGATCGGATGGTGATATGTACACCATCCCCTGCGAGGCCATCTTCAACAACCACCCCCGGGTCCTCCGGAGTGCCCTGGTGGGCATCGGCGCCCCGCCGGACCAGGAACCGGTGATCTGCATCGAATGTCATCCGGATACACCGGCAGGCAACTCAGACCGCCTGGCGAGGGAGCTTCGGGAACTTGCCGCCGCCAACCCATTGACGACCGCGATCCGGAAAGTACTCTTCCATCCGGGCTTCCCGGTGGATATTCGCCATAACGCCAAAATTTTTCGGGAAAAACTGGCGCGCTGGGCCGAAAAAGAGATTCGGGAGAAATGATATGGCGTCCCTGAACCTGTCGGATAAACCTGTCCTGGTAACCGGTGGTGGCGGTTTTCTGGGTGGTGCCATTGTGCGCCTGCTTCTTGGAAAGGGAATCCGGGTACGCAGTTTTTCCCGTCGGCACTATCCGGCGCTTGATGCCCTGGGGGTGGAACAGGTTCAGGGCGACATCGCCCATTTGGATGCCGTCCTGGCCGCCACCGCCGGGGTCGACCTCGTTTTTCACGTGGCGGCCAAACCGGGTATCTGGGGAGACTACCAGGATTATCACCGTCCCAATGTCATCGGAACGGAGAATGTCCTGCAGGCCTGCCGCGAACATGGTGTGCACCACTTAGTGTATACCAGTTCCCCCAGCGTTGTCTTCAACGGCCAGGACATGGCCGGGGTGGACGAGTCCGTCCCCTACCCCGGTCATTGGGATGCCCACTACCCCCAAACCAAAGCCCTGGCCGAACAGATGGTATTGCAAGCCGGCCGCCGGGATCTCTCCACCATCGCCCTTCGGCCCCATCTCATCTGGGGGCCGGGCGACAATCATCTGGCCCCGCGGATTATCCGGCGTGCCAAACGCCTCCGCAAAATCGGACCGGGCCGCAACCGGGTGGATACGATCTACATCGACAATGCGGCCCATGCCCATCTGCTGGCGGCCGAAAACCTGATCGCCCGCCCGGAGCTTTCGGGCCGGGTCTATTTTATCAGCCAGGACGAACCGATCGTTCTCTGGGAGATGATCGACGCCATCCTGGCAGCGGCGGATCTTCCACCGGTCAAACGCTCGCTTTCGGCCCCGGCGGCCCGATGTATCGGCACCCTGTCGGAATGGCTCTACCGGACATTTCGACTGCCGGGCGAACCCCCGATGACCCGTTTCGTGGCCGACGAGCTGGCCAGCGCCCATTGGTTTGACATCGGTGCCGCCAAACGGGATCTGGGCTACCGACCGCTTGTATCGACCCAGGAGGGGCTGCATCGTTTGAGACATTGGCTTCAAACGAAAAATAAGCCCACTGACGCATCAGACACCAATCAGGTCGAGGCCAATCCGCGATTCCCATAGCGGCCTGGTTGGACCAATCAACCCTTATTCCGGGAGAGCACTACATGAAACTGACCGATTTACAACCGCTTGAAAAATGGGCTGAACTGGAAAAGGCTATCCATCGGAAATCAGGCCTGCGTTCACGGGTCTACGATGTCGATGGGGTGGGCATTACCGACAAAACAGAGCCCGCCAACAAGCTTTGTCCGGAAATTAGAGCAACGTCCAAAGGTTTGACCTTTATTTGCGCCGTGGCGCATCAGAATCTGGCGGCCATGGCCCGGAACACCCGCAAACCCGTGATCGAGGAATGCGATGCCGGTCTGATCAAGATTGTCGTGCCGATTTTTGTCGGTGATGAATTCGTCGGGGCCGCCGGCGGTTGCGGTCTTCTGATGGCCGACGGCGAAGTGGATGACTTCATGATCAATAAAACCACGGATCTGCCCGAAGACCGTATTGCCGCCCTGATTGAAGATTTGGGCACGATCACCTCGGCACAGGCGGCGGAACTGACCGCTTTTATCGAGCGCGAAATCCAGCGCGTGATTGAGGCGTTTCGGGCGGGACGAAAATACTGAATCCGATCTTGAGCACCTTACGCGCCGAAAAACCGGTGATCTTCTCGATGGCCGGGTTGATATAGACCATTTTAACTTCCTGGCAACGTCCTTTTTCCCACACGGACACATAGGGGGCGTCAATGCGATCGGCATAATGATCCCAACCCTCATCAGCATGCCGGACCGTGATCTGAAACCGATAGCGGTTTTCTCCCATCGGTACGGCTTCAACCGCTTCCACGTCAGCCTCCCCGGCCCAGGTGGTTCCCGCCGCTAATAACATCCAGGCCAGCGTCATGATGCGCAGATTCATGCTCGATTTCCTTTCCGTTCGGCTTTATCCGAAAGCAGCTCATAAATGTGGTGGGGAGTGTTCGTCTTCACGGCGATTGACTTTTGAATTTTTCGCCGGGCGGCATTTCTCCGTCGCCTTCGCGCCAGGCCACGAGTCGCGCCGGATCGCGTTGATCATCCAGTCTTCTTGGGGTCTGGCCGTGTTTATACGCCAGTTCCAGGCGATGTTTCTCCAGTTCGGTCCGGCTTTCGATGGATTTGCGGGCCAGGAGATATCGCAGGTAAATCACCCATGTCAGCAGGCCCAGTGAAACCGCGGCCGCAATGATGAAAAACCACTTGTAGCGGATAAGCGTGTCGATTCCGGCCTGACTGATATGGACGATGAAATTGGGGACCACCCAATAAGTCATGATACCCATCAGCACCAGAAAGCCGATGATGAAAATATTATAGCGGCTGATACGCACCAGGAAACGTTCAAGCATCGAAGCATCGGCGGAGGGACTGAGGGCCTCTTCGCTTTCTTTGAGTTTATCGCCGTAAAAAATAGACAGATAGGCCTTGACCACGAAAGCAAACAACAGGATGCCGCCGACCGGCAAGCCGAAGGCCGCCACGAACCAGGCCCGGAAGGGAAAAGGAATCTCCCGGGTGTGCAGTTTGAGCTGGTATTGCGCGATCGGACCAAAATTCTGCTCGAAATAGTATTTGTCGAACTGACT
Organism: Desulfobacterales bacterium; assembly: GCA_016735415.1. Next base: position 9,711 of record JAERRP010000248.1, read on the forward strand.
GAGATTCCGGCCATCGGACTCATAAATCACTTCGCCCGTACTCGTCATGACCTGGATGACGGACTGACGCCCCGATTTCATGGCGGCCAGCACGAATATTTCGAGTTCGATCAAAAACAGGCCGACCGCGATCACGATAAAAAGAGTCCGGTTTTCCCTGATGATGGCCATGAGGGTTTTTTTTTGCATTTCAATGACCGTTTGGTTTTAGGGATCGCTCAATTTTGATGAACGCGTAAAAAGTCACCCCGATACCGGCATCTCCGGGCCGCCATCGCCATGGCGCCGTCAAGCTCGGCACAGGCCCGATTTTCATATCACAAGCATCGTGCGGGACACAAGCAGGGCTCTTTGACGGGTATTGACCGGCGGTCGTGACCCGAAGGTCCTGGGGGCTGCTTCAAATAAGCGGATCATCCCAGCAGGGCCCGATCCGATGTGAACGTTTCGCCCTGGGAGGCGTAAAACCGGGCCAGCAGGTCTTCGACCCCAAGCCCCGCCTTCTCTTCACCGGCCATATCCAGAATGATCTTTCCCCGGTGAAGCATAATCAAGCGGTTGCCGAATGCAAGCGCATAGGTCATGTTGTGGGTGACCATCAAGGTGGTCAGCCCGCGGGCTTCAATGATGTTGCGCGTCAGATCGAGAATCTGCGCTGCTGTCTTGGGGTCCAGTGCGGCCGTGTGCTCATCGAGCAGAAGCACTTCGGGTTCGATCAGCGTGGCCATGATCATCGTGAGTGCCTGCCGCTGTCCACCGGAGAGTAAACCGACCCCGCTCTTCAAGCGATCTTCCAGTCCCAGCCCGAGGATTTCAAGTTGTTCGCGAAAAAAGCGCCGATGACGAGATTTAACGCCAATTCCCAAACCGCGGCGCCGGCCCCTGTTTATGGCCAGCGCCAGGTTCTGCTCGATGCTGAGCGATGCGCAGGTCCCCACCAACGGGTCTTGAAATCCCCGGCCGATCCATTGCGCCCGCCGGTATTCCGGCCAGACGGTAACATCCCTTCCCCCCAGCCGGACTTTTCCCGTGTCGATCGCGTAGGCACCGGCCAGACAATCGAGCAGGGTCGACTTGCCGGCGCCGTTTGATCCGATGATGGTGACAAAATCCCCTTGGCGGACATGCAGATCGAGGTGGTCCAGGGCGGTGACTTCGTTGACCCCGCCGCGATGGAAATATTTGGTCATTTCTTCCACACGAATCATGCGTGGCTCCAGCGGGCCTTGATCAGCGGTACCGTCAGGGCCAATACCACCAGAAGGGCGGTGATCAGGTTCAAATCACTCGGTGTAAAGGCAAAGCCGCCCAGCTTGAAGCTCAAAGCCGCGGCAATGGCCACGCGATAGATCACCGATCCGAAAATTGCAGCGATGCAGCCGCGGGCAATGCCGCCGCGACCGAACAATGTTTCTCCCACGATGACCGAAGCCAGGCCGGCAATAATGGTGCCGACCCCCATGTTCACATCGGCGGCGCCCTGGTTCTGGGCCACCAGGGCGCCGCTGGCCGCCACCAGGGCATTGGAAAGGCCGACTCCCAGAATGATGATATTGTGGGTGTTGACCCCCTGGGCGGTGATCATGCGCGGATTGTCGCCGGTGGCCAGAACGGCCAGACCCAGTTCCGTGTGTAAAAACCAGATCATCAATCCAGTCGCAACCAGCACACAGAGGGCGAAAAGCGCCGGTGCCGCCATATAACCCGGAATCCCCATTGCCATGATGGGATCAAGTGCCGTTTCAACGCCCAGCAGGGAAACGTTGGGGCCGCCCATGATGCGGATATTGATGGAGTAGAGCGCAATCATGGTCAAAATCGAGGCCAGCAGGTGCAAAATCTTCAATTTGGTATTCAAGAGGGCCGTAACGCAGCCGGCCATAAAACCGGCCGTCATGGCCATCATCAGAGCGATAACCGGATTGATGCCATTTGATATGGCAACGGCCGATAC
>JAERRP010000809.1 GCA_016735415.1 Desulfobacterales bacterium
GATTTCCTCAAAAAATACCCCTTTATTCACGAATTTTAGAACTAGGATGCGTGTGGTAAGTAGTAAGAGTGAGGGAGCTGGGCGTGTCCGTGCATTCCATGCTGTGGCGATCCGACCATCCAGTGGGCCACGGGCATCCCGATGCCGAAGACGATCGCCTGGTCCGCGATCTTGTGCGTCAAATCCACCAGCGATTGACCGGCGATGCGCCCGCCATGCTGACCGCCGGCGAAATGGCCCATTATCCCGAACCGGCCCGGGCCGAAATGGCCAAGACGTCCCTTAAGGTGGCCGCGGCTCACATGCCGGCCCGGGACATTGACGAAATCGCCTGTACCGAGTGCAGACAGTGCGCCGAGGTGTGTCCCACAGACGCCATCACCTTCACGCCCTACCCGGTTTTCGGCGCGACCTGCATTTATTGCTACAGTTGTGTGAGGGATTGCCCTGAAAATGCGATACGGGTCGAGCTGTCAACAGCCGAAAACCGTATCCGCGCCAGGGTCAAACAGTTCGATGAAAAACCGTTGAGCCAGGTTTTCTTTCCATCATAAACTCCCCTGTTGACAACGATACGGGCCATGAAATTAAATGACGATTGAATATAGAGCGAGGGAGAAGATAGATGAACCCCATGGAGATCAAAACCGTCGAGGACGTTCGGGCCCTGATCGGCGAGCGCAACCCCAGCCATATCAAGATCGGCGTTTTCGATATGGACGGCGTGCTGCGGGGCAAGTACATGTCGCGCGCCAAATTTCTCTCGAGCCTGGAGGCCGGCTTCGGGTTCTGCGATGTGGTGCTGGGCTGGGACCTTAACGACCGGCTCTATGACAATGTGGCCTATACGGGCTGGCACACGGGCTACCCCGACACCCCGGTGCGCATCCTGCCCGCGAGCTGCCGCGAACTAGGATTTGAAGACAACACCCTCTTCTTCCTGGGCGAGTTCGCCGCGCCGGGCGATGCGATCTGCCCGCGGGGCACCTTGCGGCGGGTACTCGACCGGACGCGCGCGATGGGGTTTGAGGCCTACGTCGGGTTTGAATACGAGTTTTTTGTTTTCGCGGAGGCCGCCCACTCGATTCGCGCCAAGCACTACCGGGATCTCAAGCCCATGGCGCCGGGTTTTTTCGGCTACTCCGTGCTGCGCAGCTCGGTCCACAGCGAGTTTTACCGGGAACTGCTCGCGGTCTGCGAGACCATGAACTTCCCCCTGGAGGCGCTGCATGAAGAAACCGGTCCGGGGGTTCTGGAGGCGGCCATCGCCGTGGACCAGGCCCTGGCCGCCGCCGACAAGGCGGCCCTGTTCAAGACCTTCACCAAAATCGTGGCCCAGCGCAACCAGCTCCTGGCCACCTTCATGGCCAAGTGGTCACCCGAGTGGCCCGGGCAGAGCGGGCACATCCACATATCCCTCAAGGATTCAGACGGGCAGGCGGTTTTTTGCGACCCGGCCGCGCCCCATACCATGAGCGACAGCATGCGTCACTTCGTGGCCGGGCAGCAGCGCCTGATGCCGGAGCTCCTGGCCATGATCGCCCCGACGGTCAACGCCTTCCGGCGGCTGATCCCCGGATTCTGGGCACCCACCGAAGCCAGCTGGGGCATCGACAACCGCACCTGCGCCCTGCGCGTGATTCCGGGCAGCGCCAAAAACCAGCGTGTGGAATACCGCATTGCCGCTGCCGATGCCAACCCCTATATCGTCCTGGCGGCCGCCCTGGCCTCCGGGCTCTGGGGTATCGACAACCGCATCGCACTGGAAGCGCCGGTGGTCGGCAACGCCTATGACCAGCAATTCCCCGAGGCCCTGCAATTCCCCGGCACCCTCTGGGATGCGGCCCGGCGGCTGAGGGCCTCGGAGATGGCGCACGACTGGTTCGGGTCCGCCTTTGTGGATCACTTTGCCGCCACGCGCGAATGGGAAGAGCGGGAGTTTCGCAAACACATCACCGACTGGGAGCTGGAACGCTACTTCGAGATCATTTGATCGCGGGGTCTGGCATCCGCAAATTCTCACCCCCTGACCGTACCCGAGGAGCGAGATCATGTATGGCGTCAAAGGAAGGATCCTGGTGGTCGATCTGACCACCGCGACAGCGCTCGTTTTGGAGAAAGACGAGGCCTTCTATCGGAAATATCTGGGGGGCGCCTTTCTGGGCGCCAGGCTCTTTGAAGACCAGATCGACGATAAAAACAACCTGAGACCTTTTGATCCGGCCAACCCCGTGGTTTTTGCCACCGGGCCCATGGCCGGTGCCACCCTGTGCGGGACGACCCGGGTCAATGTGGTGTCCCTGTCCCCGGAAACCGGCAGCCTTTATACCACCCAGGGCGGCGGCGAGTTCGGCCCCGTTATGAAACGGGCGGGCTACGACGCCCTGGTGATCAAGGGCCAGGCCGCCCGGCCTGTTTACCTGAACATCGACAATGACCGGGTGCGCTTTGAAGATGCCGGCGCCTTATGGGGCCGGGACCGCTTCGCGACCCATGCCTTTTTGAGCGACCATTTCGGGGGCCGCCCCGCCCTGGCCACCATCGGTCCGGCCGGCGAAAACCGGGTGCGTCATTCCAATATCATGTTCGAGCCGGATCATTACGCCGGCCGCGGCGGGCTGGGCGCGGTCCTGGGGTCCAAAAATCTCAAGGCCATCGCCATACAGGGGGACCAGGAAATCCTTTTCCAGGACGATGCCACCGTAAAGGCCATCAATATCCTCGGTGCCAAAAGCTATCGCCAGGCCTTTCAAAAGAACCCCGACAGTTTTCTGGGAGTATTGAGGAATTACGGTACTCTGGGCCTTTTGTCCCTGAACGACGAGGCCGGCAATCTACCGGTCAAAAACTTCGCGTGCGCCCATCTCGATGACGACGCCACCCGCAAAGCCGTCTCCCATGCGGTCATCGCTGAGCAGTTTGTCGGCCGCCGCAACCCCTGCAAAGGATGCTATCTGGGATGCAAAAAAACAATGCGGGCGGTGACGGCCAACACCGTCTTGCCCGAGTATGAAAGCATGGCCCTGCTGGGGCCCAATCTCGGCCTGACCGACCTGGCCCAGGTGATGGAAGCCTGCGACCTCTGCAACCGGCTGGGTCTGGATACCATGTCCACGGGCACCCTCATCTCCTTTCTGATGGATTGCTTCGAAAACGAGGTTCTGGATGAAAACGCACTGGGCTTCGGGATTGGATTCGGCCACGGCAACCAGGTCCTCGCGCTCATCCGGCAGATCGCCCACCGCGACGGCCGCCCGGGAAATCTTCTGGCCGACGGGATTGAAGCGACCTGTGATGCCCTGGGTGCGGAACCCCGCAGGTACGCACGCTTCTCGAAGGGCATCGGCCTGCCGGCCCACCTGCCGCGGGTCAAACCCGGCCTTGGTTTTGGCTATCTCCAAGGACCCAACCCGGCCGATCACATGAAAGCCGAACACGACTGGATCGCCGAGAGCCCCGAAGATCTCGCGGCCCTCGACCTGAAGATCACCTCCGGGGCCGCCGAGCTCAATGCCAATAAAGTCGAGATCTACCGCGCCACGCAGATTTTCTATTCCGCCATGGACAGCTTGAGCCTGTGCCTGTTCATTTTCGGGCCGGGCAATATCCTGGCCCATGCGGATGTTGTCCGGATGGTCAATGCCGCCACCGGTTTCGACTATTCTTTTGCGGAGCTAATGCAGGTTGGCGAGGCCGCCATCCAGCTGCAGAAGAAATTATATGTCGAGCTCGGGGGCGCGGACGAAGCCCTGCCGCCCTTTATGGAAAACGAAATCCCCGACGGCCCCACCCGCGGACGTAAAATTTCCAGGACCGCCTTCGAGGCGGCCCGCAAACACTACTATGCTCTCTGGGAATGGGATGAGAAGGGCCGGCCCAGTGAAGCGGTTCTGGCCCGGCTGGGGCTTTGAGCATGCGTTTTCAAAACCGGAAAGCCTTCCAGCGGATGGTTTCATGTTGCCGGGTCAAGCCGTTGGCCCCCTGATCGATGGATCGGCCCGTCCGGCCGTCCCGATCCTGACAACCCGCCGCAACCCTGTTTGGACGAAGATCGCGTCCGCATAGCATGATGATCCGGACGGCCGGCGTGCGTTAGGCCGCGGGCGCAATACCGCCCATGCAGAGATACTTCATTTCGAGGTACTCCTCGATGCCGTATTTGGAACCCTCCCGGCCGATGCCGGACTGTTTCAAGCCGCCGAAAGGCGCCACGGCCGTGGAGATAAGGCCGGCATCGTCGAACACGATAAAGGGCGCATTTCCGCCCAGCTCCAACGACACTTTCTTGACAGATTCGGCGCACTGGGCCATGAGCTGTTTCCCCGTAGCCGTGGAACCGGTAAAGCTCAGCTTGCGCACAATGGGATTGCCGGTGAGTTCGCCGCCGATCTCCTGCGCCGACCCGGTGACCACGTTCAGCACCCCGGCGGGGATTTCGGCCCGGTCGGCCAGTTCGGACAGGAGCAGGGCACGGAAAGGGGTGGCGGCGGCAGGTTTGACCACCATGCTGCATCCGGCGGCCAGCGCGGGGCCGACCTTGCGGGTGATCATGGCCGCCGGGAAGTTCCAGGGGGTGATGGCGGCGCAGACGCCCACAGGCTCCTTAATAACCATGATCCGGTTGTCCCGCTGCGGGGCCGGAATGGTGTCGCCGTAGATCCGCTTGCCCTCTTCGGCAAACCACTCGATGAAGGATGCGGCATAGGCGATCTCGCCCTGGGATTCCGCCAGCGGTTTGCCCTGCTCGGCGGTCATCAGCCGGGCCAGGTCCTCCCGGTTGTCCATCACGTTTTCGAACCATTTCCGCAGGAGATCGGCCCGCTCCGATGCCGTTCGGGAGCGCCAGTCGCGCAAGGCCCGCTCCGCTGCCTCCACAGCGCGCCGGGTTTCGGTGGCACCCAGTTTCGGCACGGTCCCCAGCAGGTCTCCCGAGGCCGGATTGGTAACGTCAAGACGGGCACCTGAATCAGCCCCCGTCCAGGCCCCATCAATATAGCACTGATTTCGAAACAAGCGTTCATCCTGAAGTGCTATCATGTTATTTTTCTCCTTTTCAGACCGCCGGGATGCGGCCCGGCCCCGCGGTGCATTTGAAATTGACTGCCATTGGACGGCATCTTGCTGAAATGATACCTTGTATTATAAACTCATTTTTGTCATTTCGACATGACGGCTAGTTTCTTACAATAGGACCTCTATAACCGCAATCGGGAACCTGCCAGCTACCGCCGCAATCATTTTGCGGCCGCGCCCATCGAGGAGGTATGCAATGCAGAAAGTGTCGAGCATCCACCCAACCGCCATCGGCCTCGCCATCACTTTTTTACTTCTGACGGCCACCGGCTGCACCAAGACGTTCAACATCGGGACGCCGGAGCCCTCATCCATTGTCTACGACCAGCCGTATTCAAAAGCCAGCCAGCTGGGCATCAGCGACCAACGCCGCGAGGCCGACCGAAACATTTCGACCGGGACCCTGCCGGTGGTGTTGAAAAATATGGAAGATGAAAGCGATTTTCTGGGTCGCAACCTCCAGGCCGCGCTGAAATCGCGCGGCATCAACCTGAACTATGCGCCTGACAGCACAACGGACCTGATCATCAACGTCCATAAATACCGTATCCGCAACCTGCGCACCACCGGCTTTTCGCCCTACTGGACCTTCACGACCTTTTCGGGCGATCTGGTGGCCGACGGCAAAACGAACCGCATTACCTTTTACTTCAAGCGCGGCAAGGTGCCGGTCTGGGCCTTCCGGGAAGTCGAAGAGCCCTGCTACAATGTTCCCGTATCGTTGATGGTCAAGGAAATCGCGTCCAAAATCAACCGATGCCATTTTGGACTGCAGGCGCCTTCGGACAAGGTCCGGGCGCTGGCAGAGGATGTCGAGAACAATTTCAACAAATATTCGTTCCTGAAAGTGCTCGAGCTGGGCTACACCAACAACAAGGACGCCATCAAGCCCCTGCGGGCCCTGACGGAACACCATGACAGCATGGTGCGCGTCTGTGCGATCAGCTCCCTGGGTCTGCTGGGGGCCGACGGGGAACTGGCCCTGCTGAAAAATATCTACCGGACCAGGGACAACATTGAACAGTCCATGGCCCTGAAGGCCATTGGCGATCTGGGCACGCCCGAAGCCCGGGCGTTCCTCCAGTCCGTCAAAGATTCCGAGGCCTACGAGAATGAAATGATCCGGGAAGTCGTGGATCTCTATTTTTAAGGACGCGCGCCCCAGGGAGCGCTGTAACATGCCTGTTGA
>JAERRP010000819.1 GCA_016735415.1 Desulfobacterales bacterium
TGGCCTTTCGACAGTTTCAAAGGCGCTGAAATCGCTGGAAGAGGACCTAATCGTTGCTCGAAATGGCGGTATTCGCCTTTTGCAGGCCGACAAGCTTCTGGATAAACTATCCGAAAATTATGAGCACCCGCCTGCCGCAGGGCGAGTAAAAATCAAGATTCAAGAAGACCCCAAAACAATCCGAACTCTGTTGACCCAGGTTTCTCAAAAGACAGGCTTGCCTGTAATAGCAACAGGAACATCCTCCGTTTCCCGGTACACTGTAATGCAACGGGGAGATCTGCTTTCGGTCTACTGCCCCACGATGGAGTCGATACTCGCCCAATTGCCGGGCAGTCAGACGGATCGCTTTCCAAACCTGGAGTTGAACGAAGTCGAGGATGAGACGGTATATTTCGATGCGCGAGAGGAAGGGGGTTTTTTATGGGCATCTCCAGTGCAGGTCTACCTCGAACTTATGGCGGGAGACAAACGGGACCAGGAGACAGCCGAGCAGTTGAAACTGTCCATTCTGAACGCTCTTGAGTCGATTTCAGGATGAATCGAATAATCGATCTGCAGACCGCGCTGCTGGACCTGCTTTATGAGATCCGAAACACCGGCGAAAATCTCATTGTCGGCGGCGGGTATGGAATTTATCTCAAAATGGGCCACCTTCGCCGAACAGGTGAAAAGACGCTATTCGAAAATTGGCCTGAGCCTCGATCCACCAACGATCTTGACCTGTTTCTTCGTCCTGAACTGCTCATCGAATCCGAAAAGCTGAAACCTATAGCCCAAGCCCTTGAGCGGCTGAAATACACGGTCGTGCCGAGCGCCAGGAATTATCAGTTCAGCCGCTTGGGACCTGATGGAACTGAAGCTGGAGGCATCAAGGTTGACATGCTCACCGGCCCTCGGAGCCGTTTTGACGGTACAAAGGTAAAGACAGATAGCCGCCGCGCAAGACCCAGGCCTTCTGTCGGCATACACGCCCATCCCGTGGATGAGGCGCTAAGCTTGGAGAAAGGACTGCTTTCGACCATATTGGCCGGAAATCTCAGCTCTGGCGATCCCTGGAAAACGGAAGTGTTGTTGCCGCATCCTTACACGTTTTCCTTGATGAAGCTTTTCGCTTTTCGGGATCGCCTCGATGATGAAAACAAAGAATTCGGACGGTATCATGCGCTTGATCTATATACGATTCTGGCGACAACCACCGAGCAGGAATGGCAATTGGCTCTGAAGTTGAAGGCGTTTCATAATAAAGATCCCATAGCGTCGGAGGCGGGACGTCTGATTGCGAATTATTTTTCGAATCCTGAGCAACTGGGTATGCTTCGCCTGCGAGAGAGTATATATTTCAGGCCCGAACTTCAGATAGAAGATTTTATGTCGGTCTTGAAAGACCTTTTTTACCAAGGGTAGACGCTCTTGATTCGAAAAATTGATTGCTGTCGGTAGTTCCTTCGCCATGATACGAGCCCTCACTACGCCCCAGTTATACAGGCAGGTGATAGTTCAGACAGGTGATTGATCTTTTCAGATCACTTCCGACAGCCGTTTCAGGGCGTACATCCCCGAAAGGCCCTTGACGGGTTTGGGCATTTTCTCATGTTTGGATTGATACGTCATGGGCTCATCAGTGTCCATCCACGGGTTTAAGACGTCACGCACGTGTCCGATTCAGAAATGAGGATTTTTTGTTTTGAGCAAGGCCGCACAAGGGGTTGTGGTGAGGCGTACTTTTGTACGCCGCAGCCGCAATCCCGCGGAAAACGCTGATCAGGGCAAAAAAGTCCATTTCTGGACGGACACTATGTCGGTTTCCCGGCGGCACCGACGATCCGGGCCAAGGAGCGGGCCATCTGATCCAAAGCCGTCGCATCTGGAAATGTAACCGTCATCTTCAAACGGCCGTCATCGCCCGTTTCCATGCATTCGTTGAGTTTTGATTTTAAAGCACCGGCCAGATTTTTGACCTCCTCCCCGTCGTCTTCACCCGAATCCGGCAACATCTCGCCGATAAAAGCAAAGGCGGCGCCGAGCAGTTGACCACCGGCCGTAGCGATATTTTCTTTCCGGACCAGCGCGGCCGCCTCTTTTTCCGCCTCGACTTTCATGCTTTCGTCTTCGGCCGCCTCGGGCCGTGCCCCCAACAGGACTTCCAGGCGGCGTTTGAGCTCTTCGATTCCGGTGGCCAGATCGATCTCGGAGGCGTCGGCATCCGGATCCAGAACGGCCAGGGAAAGCTCGTGCTTGGCCGAAAGGGTGGCCAGCAGGTTCTCCTCCAGGGTATCGGTGGTAACCAGCAGGAAAACCTGCACCGGCCGCTTCTGTCCCATGCGGTGGGCCCGGGCGATGCGCTGCTCGAGGATGGCCGGATTCCAGGGCAGGTCCACATTGATCACCGTGTTGGCCGCCTGCAGATTCAACCCCGTGGCACCGGCATTGCTGGTGATGAACAGCATGCAATCCGGATCCCGCTGAAATCGTTGAATCAGCGCCTGGCGCTTTTTCTACGGCACCGAGCCATCCAGGCGGACATAAGCCAGTTCGCGTTCTTCCAGGAGGGGCTCGATTAAATCCAGCATGGTGGTCCACTCGGAAAAGAGGATGATTTTGCGGTCCGCTTCCAGCCTGAGCTGATCCAGCAGGCGGCCCAGTTCCGGAAGCTTGCTGGAATAACCCGGCGGCTGTTTGTCCACCAGAAAAGTACTGTCGGCCCCCATCCGGCACATGAGCAGCGCTTTGCGGAGTCGGAGCATATCCATTTCGGTCAGATATTTTTTGTTGATAATTGATTGGATAATCAGGCGGTGTCCAGCCTGCTGGTCGCTTTGTTCGGCCGTGGGCGCAATACGGATGATTTCCGTGGTACGCGGGGGCAGCTCCTCGATGACCGCCTGGCGGGTGCGGCGCAGCAGGAT
>JAERRP010000834.1 GCA_016735415.1 Desulfobacterales bacterium
AGGAATATCTGCCCGCCTTTCAGCAAAGCGCCAAAGTCGGCGCCCTTCCCCGCCAAACCGCACCGGTTCACGCGACCGCCTTTGAAGACATCAACCGTGCCATCCGTGCTCAAAGGATACTGGAAATCGAATATTACACCATGAGTCGCGGCCGAACGGGCTCCCGCAAGGTGGCGCCCTACCGCCTGTGGTTCTTTAACGGGGCTTTCTACTTGATTGCCCACTGCCACAAACGGAGGGATATCCGTATTTTCGCGATGGACCGCATCCGGTCCATTACCCCCACCGAGAACACTTTCAATCTTCCGGAATCACTCGACATGGAAGCCCTGATGGCGACAAGTTTCGGGGTCTTCACCGGCGAACCGGTAACGATCCGGGTCCGCTTTGCACCCCGGGTGGCCGGCTATATCCAGGAAAAAATCTGGCATCGCTCCCAGCGCCTTACCCGGCAGGAGGACGGGGGCGTAATTTTTGAGGCCGAAGTGGCCGGCACACAGGAAATCAAACACTGGATCATGCAATGGGGGCGACAGGCCGAAGTCCTGGCACCGGATCGGCTGCGGGAAGCCATACGAAACGAGGCCGCCGCCATGGCCGCCAACTACGGTGCCACGCAAGCTCAGGACTTGCGAAAAATAGATTGAACGGAAAGGGTGCCTCTAAAATCTCTCCCGCGGCAAGCCGTCCGGCCGGATCGCCACCATCGAGGCCTTCATGGACGGGGTATCCTCCTGACGACTGGGGTGCTCCTGGTAGGCAATGATCCTCAAAGGACTAAATGCCTTCCGCAACTCGTCGGGGCGCAGCAGGTGTTCGGAGCGATGAGGGCCGGAAGTCGTGCCGGCCGGCTCCGTGCGATAGCTCTCGAAAATAAGCAGCCCCCCGCGGCATAAACCTTCACGCAACGCGGGGAACAGGCGACGGTTGAGGTAACGGATATTGACGATCAGGCTGTAGCGCCCCCTGGGGATATCGAACAGATCGAGGTCGGCGCAGATACGATGAATGCCCGCATGTCGGCAGACAAAACGGTTAAGCCCTTCGACGGCAATATCCACGGCATCCACCGCAAACCCCAGACCGGCCAGATAGCAGGCGTTGCGGCCATTGCCGCAGGCCACGTCCAGGGCCCGTCCCACCGGAGCCAGGCGGGCATAAGTCTCAACGATCGGCGATGGATGCGCCGCAAACGTTTCGCGGCGGTATTTACGATTCCATTGAAGACGTTCGCTCAGCATGGCAGGGCCTCACACCCGGATCAAACGAAATCATAGCGGGTTGCCAATAATTGCCGTGTGTGCGGGCTGGTATCCAGATGGTTCATTTCACCAGATGCTGACAAACGATCGATCCCTTCTCATGGGTAGACCTCCGTCTCCGGATGAAACGCCTGCCAGGCAAACCAGAAAACGAATACATGCACGAGCGGCGATCCGTCCGAGGCGACAACCGCGGTCACGTCGCCTTCCGCACTGACCGTGATTTCGATTTCGCGCCCGCCCATGCGGTCACGAACCGTCCCCCTTTCCGTCACTATCTTCTCCAGGGGATAGGCCTTCGTATGGGTCCCGCTTTCGATGCCCAGCACACGGGTTTTGGGAGACAAATCCCGGCGGACGTCACCAACCGGAAACCAGATGCGGTCGTAACCGGCATACGGATCGATTTGGTAATCGCGATCGAAACCGGTTTGATCCGAAAGCACCTGCGAAGCGGGGAACCGCTTCTTCCAATGCCCCCAGGACATGGGCATCGCGGCTATCGTTTCGAGACGGCGACCCGCCATGGGCCCGGTGACGGCCTGTTTGCGCAATTGCGACCAGAGGCTGTCGGTCTGATGATCGTACATCAGGACGTTGCTTTTGTACAGACACCCCGAAACGCCGAAAGTCACTTCCTGGCCGGCGACCGATCGAAGGAAAACAAGGACCGACTGGGTCAGGGGGCAGAAGGTCACCGCCAGCGGCACCCCGCCCACGCGATCGTTGACCACCTCATGATAATTGAGGATCTTGATCGGATACGCCCGGGCATCGTTACCG
>JAERRP010000687.1 GCA_016735415.1 Desulfobacterales bacterium
GCCAACCCAAGGCCGGGCCTTCTTTTATTGACTCCTTTGGGACGGCCATGTAAGTACCGCTAATTTGTGTGAATTTTAGGACAGGAAGGCTTTTTTACCCCATGAATACCCGTACCGCCAGAGCCGATGTCCTGCTGCTGTTGACTGCCATCATCTGGGGGTTTGCCTTCGTGGCCCAACGGGTCGGGATGGAATTTGTCGGGCCCTTTACCTTTAACGGCGTGCGTTTTGCACTGGGGAGCCTTTCGCTGGTGCCGCTCTTGTTCGTGCTCAATCGGCGAGCGCCCCAGGCCCGACGTGTCCTGCCAGCGACCGGTTTAAAAACCCTGCTGAGCGGCGGTGGGCTGGCCGGCCTCTTTTTGTTTGCGGGCGCTTCACTCCAGCAGGTCGGCCTGGTCTACACGACGGCCGGCAATGCCGGCTTCATCACCGGGCTCTACGTCGTGATCGTGCCGATCATGGGACTGGCCCTTCGGCAGAGCACCACTACCGGCACCTGGCTGGGAGCTTTACTGGCCGCCGCCGGCTTGTACTTCCTGAGCATCACGGAGCAATTCACCATTGCCTGGGGCGACCTGCTGGAAGTGATCGGGGCCTTTTTCTGGGCGGCGCATGTGTTGATTATCGGCAGGCTCTCACCCCGCATGGATGCCTTGAAACTCGCCATTACCCAGTTTGCCGTCTGTGCGGTCTTGAGCCTGGTAACGGCATTGGCCATCGAAACCATTACCTGGGAAGGTTTACGGCAGGCGGCCATTCCGATTCTTTACGGCGGCCTGGGATCGGTCGGCGTGGCCTATACCCTTCAAGTGGTGGCTCAGAAAGACGCCCCGCCCGCCCACGCCGCCATCTTCCTGAGTATGGAAGCGGTATTCGCGGCTTGGGGTGGCTGGCTGCTGTTGCGTGAGGTATTGACCGCGCGCGCGGTTTTCGGCTGTGGGCTCATGCTGGCCGGTATGCTGTTGTCGCAACTGTGGGGTTTTATCCGCCGGAAGCACTGAAACGCCAGCCGGGTCCCTTAGGGATCGCGCAAAAATAACGTACATTTTAAGCGCCGATGCATCCAGCCTGGCTGTGTTGTGAAAGCGATGATGGAAGCGACACTAGCAGATCCACTCAAGCCCGCTGTTGAAAAACGCGTCCACGGCATCATGGTATTGCGCCAGGGTCCGGGCCTTGTGGATGCGTTTGCGCCCTTTGTCGCTGTTGCGAAAGCACTTCGGAAAGTACTTCCAGAAGCCTTTCATACGATTTAACAGGTGGACGGGTCCGCTGAGCCGGGTCTGGTAGCTTTCCAGCAGGGCGTCGTGAAAACGATAGAATCTTCCTGCTTTGTTTTTGCAGGCATCGCGGCCGGTTTTGAGGATCTCCGGCAGAAAGGGATTGGCCAGGACACCGCGCCCGATCATCCAGCCGGCCACGGACGGAAAGCGTGCCGCCAACGGATGGGAATCCTCCCGTCGGGTGATGTCGCCGTTGTAGACCACCGGGTGAACAAGCCCATCGATGCAGGCCGCAAAAGCCTCCAGGTCCGGTTGCCCGGCATACATTTGGACACCGGTGCGGGGATGAATGATAATTTCCTGCAGGGGATAGCGGTTGAAAATCGGTATCAAATGCTGGATTTCTTCCCGGCTGTAGCGGCCCAGACGGGTTTTGATCGACAGCCGGCCGGCCAGTTGGGGGATCGTTTCCTCCAGAAAGCACATGACGCGCTTCGGGAAGGGCAGCATACCGGAGCCGCGGCCCTTATTGGCCACCTGGGGAAAAGGGCACCCCAGGTTCAAATTGACGCAGGAATAGCCGAGGTCATAAAGATGGTTGGCCAGATGAACGAAATCGACCGGATTTTTACTCAGAATCTGCGGAACGACGGGAAGTTCGCGATTGTTGGCGGGCAGCAGATCCCTGACATGGTTGGTTTTGATCCGGCGCCCGCCATGCGTGCTGACAAAAGGGGCCATGGATAGATCGATACCCTTGAAATGGCGGGCCAACGCTGTGCGGTAGGCCGAATCCGTAAGGCCCCTCAAGGGTGCCAGCCATAGACGCAGACTGTTGTTATGAGGCGAAAATGAAGACTTACACATCTAATTTTTGGGCCTACCTGGGATTGGTGGCGGCCATGATCCTGTGGGCCAGTTCGTTTGTGGCGCTCAAGCTGGCCTTTCGCGGCTATGATCCTATGGTGGTGATTTTCGGGCGGATGTTTGTGGCCAGCCTTTGCTTTCTTCCGCTGCTTCCCCGTTTTTGGGCCGGGAATTCATTTCGTCGGCGGGATTTGAAACCGCTGCTCTTTATGGCGTTTTGTGAACCCTGTCTCTATTTTATTTTCGAGGCCCGCGCCCTGGAATTGACCACGGCCTCCCAGGCGGGCATGATCACCGCGCTTTTACCGCTCATGGTGGCGCTCGCTGCCCGTGTTGTATTGAAAGAAGTCTTCACGCCCAGCATGCTGACGGGCTTTGGGGTGGCCATCATCGGTGCCGGCTGGCTGAGTCTGGCCGGTGAGGCCAGCGCGGAAGCGCCGCAGCCCCTGCTGGGCAACTTCATGGAATTTCTGGCC
Source organism: Desulfobacterales bacterium (assembly GCA_016735415.1). Next base: position 2,567 of record JAERRP010000687.1, read on the forward strand.
ATGGTCTGTGCCACCGGCTACATCATCAGTCTTAAACGCCTCACCTGCCGTTACACCCCATTTTTTCTGACAGCCATCCAGGCCTTTGTGGGGGCCGTTTTCTTTTTCCCGGCCCTTTGGCTTCCCTCGACGACCTGGCCCACCCACATGGTCTGGGGGCCAACCCTGGCCATCGTCTATCTTGGGGCCATTATCACCCTCGGTGCCTACGGTTTATATAATTACGGCGTCAGTCGGATCCCTGCCAGCCAGGCATCGATCTTTATTAACCTGATTCCGGTCTTTACGGTTATACTGGGATGGCTCATCCTCAACGAACGCTTTACCAAGGCCCAGTATATGGCTTCCACCCTTGTTTTTCTAGGCATCTATCTCAGCCAGCGCTCCAGCCCATCCGCCAAAGCATCAACTTGACGTAACCGACACCAACCGGAGCAGGGCG
>JAERRP010000379.1 GCA_016735415.1 Desulfobacterales bacterium
GGGCACGGCACCTCCATTGGCGGGCTGATTATCGATTCGGGCCAGTTTGACTGGAAAGGCTCCGGGCGCTTTCCGGAATTCGATGCGCCGGAACCGGCCTACCATGGGCTGAAATTCGTGGAGACCTTCGGCCATCTGGCCTTTATTCTGCGGGCCCGCGTACTGGGCCTGCGGGACATGGGGGCCGCCATGAGCCCCTTCAACGCCTGGCTTTTCCTCCAGGGGCTGGAAACCCTGCACCTGCGTATGGAGCGCCATTCCGCCAACGCCCTCAAGGTGGCCCAATTCCTGGAGGCGCATGCCTGTGTTACCTGGGTGCGTTATCCCGGCCTGGCGTCTTCGGAAACATCGCATTTAAAGGATAAGTACCTGCCCCGGGGCCAGGGTGCCCTGGTCGGATTCGGGATCAGAGGCGGCCGAGAAGCCGCGGTCAAGTTTATCGAAAGCCTCGAGCTCTTCAGTCACCTGGCCAATATCGGTGACGCCAAGAGCCTGGTCATTCATCCGGCCTCCACCACCCACGAGCAGTTGACGGCGGAAGAACAACAGGCGGCCGGCGTGACGCCGGATTTCATAAGACTCAGCATCGGGATCGAAGATGTTGAAGACATCATTGCCGACCTGCACCAGGCTTTGGAAACCGGGGTGGCCTGCGCACTGTAGTCCGGATATATCCGCAGCGAGGGGCCAGGTTTCCGCTGTGGACGGGTGAGAAGGTAATAACGATGTTCATCGAACGCAATTCGGTTGGCCTGGTTGAACCCCGGCGATATGTTTTCGGCAGTCAGGAAGACCCCCTGGTGCTGGATTCCGACCGTGCCCTGGGTCCGGTCGAGCTGGTTTATGAAACCTATGGCAGGCCCAATGATGACCGCACCAACGCCATTCTGATCTGCCATGCGCTGTCCGGCGACGCTCACGCGGCCGGCATTCACGACCCCCACGACAAGCGCGTGGGGTGGTGGGACAGTATGATCGGCCCGGGCAAGGCTTTTGATACCGAGCGCTACTGGGTGATCAGCGCCAATGTGATTGGCGGCTGCAAAGGCTCCACCGGCCCGAAATCAACCAACCCTGCCACCGGCCAGCCCTACGGCAGCGATTTTCCGCTCATCACGATCGGCGATATGGTGGCGGCCCAGAAGCGGCTGGTGGACCACCTGGGCATCGAACGCCTGTTCTGCGTGGTGGGCGGCTCCATGGGCGGGTTCCAGGCCCTGGAATGGGCCCTGCGTTATCCCGCCAGCGTTCATTCCATCATCTGCCTTGCGGCCGGTGCGCAGCTCTCCACCCAGGGCATCGCTTTCAATGCGGTCGGCCGGCATGCCATTACCACCGATCCCGACTGGCAGGGCGGGCACTATTACGGCACCGCCGGACCGGTCCGCGGACTGGCCAGCGCCCGGATGATGGCCCATATCACCTACCTTTCCGAAATCTTGCTAAACGACAAGTTCGGGCGTCGGCTGCAGTCGGCCGACCGCCTGAGCTACGACATCCACAACGAATTTGCCGTGGAATCCTACCTGAACCACCAGGGCACCCGTTTTACCGAACGCTTCGACGCCAACAGCTATATCTACATCACCAAGGCCATGGACTATTTCGATATCACGCGGACCTACGGACCACTCAAGGATGCCCTGGCCGAGCTGAGCGCCCGTTTCCTGGTGATCTCCTACAGTTCGGACTGGCTGTTTCCCACGGCCCAGTCCAAAGAGATCGTGCGGGCCTTGATCGCCAACGACCGGGATGTATCTTTCGTTGACATCGATTCCCCGCACGGGCACGATGCTTTTCTGATCGAAACCGAACGCCTCACGCGGATTGCCTCCGCCTTTCTCGACGGCAGCCAAAGGAGCCAGCCTCTTGCATCACGAACGCCGGCGCGTTAACTACGTTAACACCCTGACCCAGACCGATTGGGACATCATCACGGCCATCATCCCCGAGGGAGCCCATGTGCTGGATCTGGGCTGCGGCGACTGCTCCCTGCTGGGGGAACTGGTGGCCCGCAAAAAGGTCCACGGGCGGGGTGTCGATATCGACGGGTCGCGCCTGGTAGACGGCATGGCCCTGGGGCTGCCGGTCTACCAGGGCGATCTGGACGAGGGGCTGGCGGATTTTGCGGACAACGCTTACGAATATGTCATCTTGAACCAGACCCTCCAGGTGGTCAAAAATCCGCAGATCGTCCTGCGGGAAATGATGCGCATCGGCCGGTTCGGCATCGTGGGATTCCCCAATTTCGGGCATTGGTCGCTGCGCGCCGGTCTCTTCTTCGGCGGCCGGGCCCCCAAATCGCCGGCCCTGCCCTTTGAGTGGTACAACACCCCCAACATCCGGGTGCTGACCATTCGGGACTTCAGGGCCTTTTGCCGTGAAGAAAACCTGCGCATCGTGGCGGAACACGATCTGATCATGAACAAATGGCGCCGGCATCTGCCCGCCCTGCTGAGTGCCAACCTGCTGGCCCACATCGGGATTTTCGTTATCACCCGCAACGGCGCCGTTACTTAATCCAATGGATGGCTTTCCATGACCCAGCGATACCACCTGCAGGTGCAGGTCTATTACGAAGACACCGATCACTCCGGCGTGGTCTACCACGCCAATTACCTCAAATTTTTTGAACGCGCCCGGGAAGGCGTAATCGGGCCGGCGACCCTGGCGGCGCTTTGGAAAGAGCAGGGCCTGGGTTTCGCGGTCTACAAAGCCGCCATCAACTTCCTGGACGGCGCCGAGTTCGGCGATACCCTGGACATCGTTTCGACGGTGCGCAAGGACAGCGATTACCGTCTGGTCTGGCAGCAGGAAGCCTGGCGGCCGGGGGCCGCCAAGGCCGCCGTCAAGGCCGAAATTCATCTGGTGTGCGTGGACCGGGAGAAGAATTTACGCCCCCTACCCGATGTCGGCATCGACTTCCGGTGATCGTTCACAAAGGGCTTCTTGCGGCCTGGGACCTGTTGAGCTGTATATATTTGTGCAATAAAGG
>JAERRP010000517.1 GCA_016735415.1 Desulfobacterales bacterium
CCGGACGATATGCGACAGCACCGTTTCAATATCAAGCGTGGAACTGACTGTCCGGCTGACTTCACCCAGCGCCCGCAGTTCTTCCACCGTGCGGGCCAACTCGCCGGTGCGCTCCGCCACCTTTTGCTCCAGCGTGCGGCTGTATTCCTCCAGTCTGGCTTTGCTGTCGTTGAGGGCTCCAAAGAGTTGTTTGATGGATCCGCGCATCCCGTCCAGGTGATGGGCGAGAACCCCGATCTCGCCGGTGCCGCTGATATCCACAAAGGTGTCCAGATCGCCCCGGGCAATCCGCGATGCGGATTGCTGCAGCTGCAACAAGGGTTCGGAAATATACCGTCGTGTGATCACAACCGTGGTCAGCCAGATGACCGCAATCAGAACAATCGCCAGGGCGATGATGCCGTATATCTGTACCAACGCTTTTTCTTTAAGGCTTTTCCGCGAAACGACAATCCGAATCTCACCAACCGGATTGTCTTCGAAGCGAATCACGGCCGACCGATGCAGCAGCTCGGATTGCCCCCGGGCGGTGGATGTCGCCGCTGCTTCGGGATTCAAATCCTGCCAGCCGGGCCGTATTTTGATCGTTACATCCTCGTCTTCCGCGGAGATCTTCGTGTAAACGATCGCCTCGTCGAGAAAGAGGGCTTCGATAAAATCGTTAACCACGTTGCGATCCAAATTCCATAGCGGCGTGGGCAGGCTGGTTTGGGCCAGCCTGACGGCATTGTCCAGGCGTGCCATCAGGTCGCGTTCCATTAGCTGGACGTTTATGAAGATCCCCACCACGGCAAACATAATCAGGAGCAACGTAACGACACCGATCAGGCCGTAACTGAAACGCCGGCTGATGCTCACCACTTTGTTATTTGGTTTTATCCGATCCGGATGCCGCACGGCTTTACATCTTCCTTAAGACGATCGGGAGATCTCTGCCCGGTGTTTCTCAAATCAGGGATTGTTTTCCAACTCAGGGAAAGGATCGTCTTCCAGCCTGGCGTTCCATTCCCGACGGATTTGCAGGATTGTACCGTCGGCCTGCATAGCGTCAAATGCGTCTTGCCAGGCGTTGAAGATGGTATCGGCGGTAGACTTCGAGAAAGCGATCATCAAATCAATGGTCCGGAGATGATAAACTTCCTCCAGGGCGTCGGCATCCACCCCGGCCAGCATGCAGACCGTCCGTAAACCCGGCTTTTTATAGGTCCACAAATCGATGCGGCCCAACATCAGTTTTTGGGCATTCTTCTTCTCATCAGATACGGGTTCAAGATTGGTGAAGCCATGTTTGAGAAGAAAACGCTCGCGAGTGTCATCCCGGAGGGTGCCGATACGTCCGATCTGCCTGGCATCGTCCAGGGTTGCAATGCGGGTATTCGACGCTTTCCGAGCCACCAGGATGTCCCTCTTGGTCGCCAGGGGACCGATCCATTTGAACTTGTCGTGCCGGTCTCGGGTGTACGTCGTGCCGAACAAAACGACATTGTCGCCTTCCAGCGCCATTTTGTAGGCACGGACCCAGGGATAAACTTGGATAGGAGCTGTCGAGCCCACCCGTTTCTGGATCTCCCGAACAATGTCGACGGATGGTCCCACCAGGACTCCTTCCTGGACATAATTGAGGGGTGGCAGGTTTTCTGTCAAAATAGTCAGTTCCGAAGCAAGCGCCGGCGGGGTTAAACAAAAAAGCAGTAAAAAGCAAATGATCATGCTCTTGTTCATCTTCGGCCTCCGTGGTCGTTCCAATTGGCGGTTATTTGGAAATCTGGCCCGTTAAATCGGTCGGAACATCCGAAACCGTCAAGTATAAATTACCGGAAGAGACACAGATGATGATTCACTGTATGTGGAAGGCGCTGTGCGGGCTGAATCCCGGGGGAGATCCGCGGTGTAAATCGAATGAAAGTCGGTGGTGAAGGAAAGGTTTGCGAGCGCTGCAGTCGCAGGAGATCTGTATCGGTGCTAAACATTATCTGATCCCAAGGGGTCTGTCAAGAATCCATAATAGTTCCAATGTGCTATTAAAAACAGGCATCCTATACGGCAAGAATTTTCTGGCTGGCCGTAAGCATACGATTATATAACCAACAAATAATATCTTGACATCCAACAACCATTTATCTAAACAATTGTTCCAAATTAATCAGTCAACAATTTTGGAAATTTTTTAATGGCGAATTGTAACTCAGGCCGATTTTATTTTTGGTATTATTTTTGGGAGTAC
>JAERRP010000467.1 GCA_016735415.1 Desulfobacterales bacterium
GTTATATCCGCAGGCTGTTCGACACCACTAAAAGGCGTCTGAAGGCCATGTTCAGGGCGGCCAGGATTGGATGCAGCTGCCGCAGCATCATGGGCAGGCTTTCGAAAGGATAAAGAATCCCGGCCGCGACCGGGATCAACAGGACATTATAGCCGAAGGCCCAGAACAGATTCTGACGGATGGTGCGCATGGTGGCCCGGCTCAAACCGATGGCGCGCACGATGCCGCGCAGACTCCCGCTGGCGAGGATCACGTCGGCCGTTTCGATGGCCACGTCCGTGCCGGTGCCGATGGCCAGACCCACGTCGGCCTGGGCCAGGGCCGGCGCGTCGTTGATCCCGTCCCCCACCATCCCGACGATACCGCCGTCATCCTGCAGGTGTTTGATCCGCATGGATTTTTCGTCCGGGCGCACTTCGGCCTCGACCGCGTCGATTCCCAGATCGGCGGCAATCGTGCGGGCGGCTTCCTGATTGTCGCCCGTCAGCATGATCACTTTGAGCCCCATTTGTTTCAAACCGCGGATGGCCTCGGCGGAATCCGGTTTGGGGGTGTCGGACACCGCCACCAGGCCGCAGAGCGACCGGTCCTGCGTCACCACCATGACGGTTTTGCCTTCGGCCTGCAGCGCCTGAATCGCCCCGGCGGCCGGGGCCAGATCGACCCCCTGTTCATCGAACCAGCCCGGTTTGCCGATCATCACGCGGGCTCCGTCAACCTCGGCCCGAACCCCGGCGCCGCCGGTGGCCTGAAAAGCGGTGAGCGACTGCAGGGCGATGCCCTCGTTTTCGGCCTGAGCCACGATGGATCGACCCAGGGGATGCTCGGAGCCCTTTTCGACGGAGGCGCTCAGCCTGAGCAGCGCGCGCTGATCGCCCGCGAAACCTTCCAGCGGCACCACGTCGGAAACCCTGGGCTTGCCTTCGGTGATGGTGCCGGTTTTGTCCAGCACCACGGTATTCAGGCTGGTGGCCTGTTCGAGGGCGGTGCTGTTTTTAAAGAGAATGCCGTGCCCGGCGGCCTTACCCGTTCCGGCCATGATGGCCGTCGGCGTAGCCAGCCCCAGTGCACAGGGGCATGCAATCACCAGGACCGCCACCAGGCGGATCATGGCGGGGACGAAATCGCCGCTGAGCGCCCACCAGATCCCGAAAGTGATCAGGGCCACCGCGATGATGGCCGGCACGAACACCGCCGCCACCCGGTCGGCTACGGCCTGGATCGGAGCTTTGCTGCCCTGGGCTTCCTGGACCAGGCGGATGATCTGCGCCAGGGCGGTTTCCCGGCCGACCCGGGTGGCCCGGAATTGAATCAGCCCCTGCCCGTTGATGGTGCCGGCCGCCACCGGATCGCCGGGCTTTTTGTCCACCGGTATGGGCTCGCCCGAAAGCATGGATTCGTCCACGGACGTCTGTCCTTCGGTCACCAGGCCGTCTACCGGAATGCGCTCGCCCGGCCGCACGACCATGATATTTTCGACCTCGATCCGGGCCACCGGGACCTCTTTTTCCACGCCGGCCTCGATGCGGGTGGCGGTTTTGGGCCGCAGGCCGATCAGTTTACGGATGGCGCCGCCGGTTTTACCCTTGGTGCGGGCCTCCAGCATTTTTCCCAGCTTGATGAGCGTAATGATGACTGCCGAGGTTTCAAAATAGACATGATCGCCTGACGCCGGCAGGATGAGGACGGCCAGGGAATAAAAATAGGCCACCGATGATCCCATGGCCACGAGGACATCCATGTTGGCGGTGCGATTGCGCAGGCTGCGGTAGGCGCCGGTATAGTAATCCCAGCCCGTGTAAAACTGAACCGGCGTCGCCAGCAGTGCAAAAAACCAGTTGACCCAGGGGGCATGGCTCCAAGCGCCCACCAGAGCGAAATCCCGCGCCATGCTCAAAAGAAAAAGGGGCAGCGCAAACATCACCCCCACCGCAAATTTAATGGTCTGATCGCGAATCTCGGCCTGGCGGGCGCGGGATTCGACATCGCCCGGGCTGTCTTCATCTTCAGGGGCCGTTGCGCCGTACCCGGCTTTTTCGATTGCGGCCACGATGTCGTCGATCCCGATCTCCGACGGAAGGTATTGAACGGCGGCGCTTTCAGCGGCAAAATTGACGCTGACCTCGGTCACCCCCGGTATCCGTTTGCTGAGAGCCCTTTCGATATTCATGGCACAGTTGGCGCACGTCATGCCGGTAAGGGCCAGCTCCACCCGGGCTGTGGGTACGCCAAAGCCGGCCTTCTTGACGGACGCAATTACATCCAGCGGGTGGATTCGGGCAGGGTCGTAGGCCACATCCGCGCGTTCGGTGGCAAAATTGACGGCGGCCTCCTGAACCCCGGAGAGCTTGCGGACACTGCGTTCGATGTTCATGGCACAGTTGGCGCATGTCATGCCGCTGATGGGCAGGCTGAGGGTTTTGGGTTCCATGGTCACGCCGCCGGGTAGTTGATTTCCTGCAGGCGATCACGAATGGCGGCTTCCGATGCCGGCGCATCCCATTCGACTTCAACGGTTTTGTTTTCGGGGATGCCGTCCACCGACTGAACCCCCGACAGTTCGCTCAATTCGTTTTTGATGGCCATGACACAGTGGCCGCACGAAATTCTGGGTATATGAAAGGTCTGTTTTTCCATGATGGATCTCCTGTCTTCGATGCGTTTACAGAGTACGGGTAGCGTCAGGGGCCCCGCATGGGCCGGGGTATTTGCAGTTTATGTGTAGCCCAGCTTTGTAATAAAATCATTTTTTGA
>JAERRP010000484.1 GCA_016735415.1 Desulfobacterales bacterium
AAGCTCGGGGTTCAGGGTTCAGCGCCAGGTCCGGTTCTTACTCATAAAAGTGTAGTATCCTTCCAGATGCGAAGACCAGACATCGTCCCACTGGTGATTCAGACTGCCCAGGAATGAATGGTTATCGCCTCCGCTTTCCGCACGTCCGAACCAACTCAAGAAAATGGAATCATGGGCCCCGAGGCCAAAGCGCAGAGAGGCGTCGATCTCCCGGATCCTCTCGTTGTCGCTGTGACGTTTGAGATCGAAATAGCTCATGGCCAGCGCAGGGGTGGTCAGGAAATACAAGGACTCCGTCATGGTGTAGTCCAGGGTGGCCTCCAGGCCCCGGACATCTCCCCTCACGTGGCGCAGGGGATCGGCAAAGGGGGCCTTGAAATTCTCCCCCAGATCGATAAAGCCGTTCGAAATCCGCAGGGGCCCATAGTCGTATTCAGCGCTGACGACATAACCGAAATCGTTGTTCAGGAGCGAATCACTGGTGCGCACTGACTCCGCAACGATAGCCACGGTCTCGCGGACGGGAAGGCGTACATCCAAAGCCATGGCGTGGTTACGGGAATTTCCCTGACGGTTCGTCCCCCGGCCTTTACGATAGGTGTAACTGGACCCGACGCGCCAGCTGTCGTCATGGCCATAAAAAACCCTTGCGGCCGCACCCTGCTCATTGGTGTTCACGTCGCCTTCGCTGCGGAAGATAAGTGCGTTTGTCCCTGCGGCACCTTGAGACTGTTCAAGCTTAAAGCCGTATTTTTTGCGCTCGGACTTGAAATCACTGAAAAGCTTCATGGGATCGTCGAAGCTGCCCAACCCGTCCCGAAAAACACCCGCCAACCGGCCACTGCCCCAGTGCTGCTCAAACATGGCATGGCTTCCGTCGTAGTTGGCCTCTCCCTCATAAAAGGGTTTGATGGCGGAGAACACGGCATCCACCTTGCGGTTGTCGCCGGCATACGACAGTCGCTTGCGAACCCGAACTTCGCCTTCATTTTGATCTTTGTCCCGGTCGTTGTTGTGGCGCCAGAATGAGGACACCGATCCTTCGATTTTGTAAACATGGGCTTCCGGGGGAAGTGCGTCCGGCACCGGCCCGCCGGTCTGCTCGGCCACCGAGGCAATCCTGGCCTTAACTTCGGCGATGTCTTCGCTGCCATCCTTGAAATGGGCGCGAAACAGCAGTTGATAGGGACCATCCGCGAGTCGCTGGCCGTTTTCGTTCATGCCGTCCCAGGTGACATCATGATCGCCGGCCCGAAGTTCCACCAGAGAATAATGGCGCACGACCTGGTTCCGGAAATCCGTTACGGCCACTTCCACCAGCGAGGTGTCTTTGCGCAGTTCAAAGGAAATTTTGATCGGTCCCCAGGATGGATCAAATAGTCCGGCATCGTTCACAAACGGGCGCAGATTGATACTCGCCCCCACAGGGGACACAAGCAACAGGAGCAGCCCAAAAGCCACCACCCTTTCGACAATGCGAAGCCCCGTCAAACGTCTATTCATCGCGGCCATCCGCTTCATACGCAGTCCCTTACCAGAATACTGATGGAATCGGCGGCTTCCCCGCCTTCATTGGTTTCCATGGTGACCCTGATGTCATAAGTGCCGCCAGCGTCCATATCCCCGCAGTTGGCGCTGAAGTTGTCCCCGCCGATGGCGGTTATGGTGCATTCCTGTGTAAAGCCCGCTCCCTCGGATTCGACCAGGATTTCACCCAGGACCCCGCTGCCCGTATCGAACGCGCCGGTAACGATCACTTCCTCACACTGGAAGTCATCACCGTTATCCGGCGATGTAATAGTGATGGTGGGCGGCACGAATGGATCCGCCCGGTGGACGTACCCGCGATCGAACCCACGGGCGCCCTTTTCATCCAGGACCTCCACCTCGATCAGATTGTCACCCTCGGACAGATCGATCGTGGATTCAAAGCGCCCGCCTTTACGACTGTAGCGCACCGGCCCCTGAGACCTGCCGTTAACCCTTACCCACATCTCTGCGATGTAAGATCCTGTGCTGGAAACATCCCCCTGCACCGCCATTCGGTCTTCGGTGGTCGAAGACGGAAGACGGTCCAGTCGGACCTGGACGGATGTGTTGATATCTACCGCCAGTGTCGGCCGGTAGATGGGCAGCACCATCGGCAATCTTCTGGAACCCTCCTCTTCACACTGCACAGTCAGATTTAAATGGGTGTCGAACGGATCGCTGGCAGTATCATCCAGAATGCGGTCATCCACCCGCAGGTCGAACCCCTTCATCGGAGCGATCGTTGCACCGGAACCGATCGCTCCGTAAAGGATGCTGTCCGTTTCGACATTCATCTTATCGTTTTCGGCCGATAGATAGCCCCGGCATTGAAGGCCCTGCCAGTCACTATCGTTTTTCAGGGCGATAAACAGACGCACCAGTTCGCCCGGATTGACCCTGCCGTCTCCGTTCTGGTTTTCGATCTCCATGAGGGTAATTGCATCGATCGCCAGCCCCGCATCGCCACCAACGACTTGCGCTGTCAATTTTTTCAGCAGGCGTGCAAACCTCAATTGGGCCTCGTCATGGTTGCCGCGGTTGTCGGTGGCCACCAGCTTGGCCAGATGTCCGCCATCGCTCATGGTCAGGTCACCCTCGACCGCGAAGTAACCGCTGCCTGGGTCATAGTAAAAATGATCGGCATCGATACCCCGGCCATCGATGGACAGCGCGATGCCGTCCTTGTCCAGATCTCCGCCTTGATCATAGATCGTAGCCGTGAAAGACGGACCGCCCATTTGACGCAGGGCATCCGGCATTACTTTAAAATTGTGGATTGTCGGTGCCAGATTGAACTCAAATGCTTCGGTGGTTTCAGCGGAAAGACCCGAGACGTCCGTGGCGCGAAACCGGGCCAGATGAGCGCCTTCCTCGAGACGGGCCGCATATAATCCTTTAAAATCAAACTGACTCTCCCAAAAGAGGTGCGCCTGTACCAGTTTGCCCTTGTCGATCGGCTTGAAAGGCGGCAAT
>JAERRP010000671.1 GCA_016735415.1 Desulfobacterales bacterium
GGGTTTGCGGACTACCTTTTATATGTGGATGCAAAAGCCGCCGGCGTCATCGAAGCCAAAAAGGTGGGCACAACGCTCTCCGGTGTGGAGGTCCAGTCTCGAAAGTATACCGAAGGCCTGCCCGAGTCGCTGCCGGCCTGGATCAGGCCGCTTCCTTTTCATTACCAGTCCACGGGTGTTGAAACGCGAATTACCAATCGATTGGATCCGGAACCCCGCGCAAGGAACGTTTTTGCATTCCACCGACCGGACACCCTGGCGGAAATCCTTGACCAAACCGAACCGGTCCAGGCCAATACAATATCTGATGAGGTTAAGTCCTTTGGGAAGCCACTCACTTTTTTATCCCGTGTCAGGCAGATGCCGCCCTTAATCGAAGATGGTTTGTGGGCGGCCCAAATCAAAGCCATTAAAAATCTGGAGCGCTCCCTTGGCGACAATCGCCCCCGCGCCCTGATCCAAATGGCCACCGGTTCGGGAAAAACCTTCACCGCCATCAATTTTATCTACCGGCTGATCAAGTTTGCCGGCGCCCGGCGTGTTTTATTTCTGGTGGACCGCGGCAACCTGGGCGATCAGACCTACAAGGAGTTTCAGCAATACGTTTCGCCGTACAACAACTTTAAATTTCCCGAGGAGTACATCGTCCAGCGCCTCACTTCCAACACCCTGGACAAAACCGCCCGGGTCTGCATCTGTACCATCCAGCGGCTTTACTCCATGCTCAAAGGCCGCGAACTGGCCGAAGCGGACGAAGAGCTCTCCGCGGCCGGCCTTGAACAGGTCTTTAAGGAACCCGAACCGATTGAGTACAACCCGGCCATCCCCATCGAGACCTTTGATATCATCGTCACCGACGAGTGTCACCGCTCCATTTACAATCTCTGGGCTCAGGTGCTGGAGTATTTCGATGCCCATCTCATCGGCCTTACCGCTACACCCGGCAAACAGACCTTTGGATTTTTCAACCAGAACCTGGTCATGGAGTACCCTCACGAACAGGCCGTTGCCGACGGGGTCAACGTGAACTACGATGTCTACCGCATCCGCACCACCATCACCGAGGCCGGCTCAAAGGTCGATGCCGGCTACTACGTTCAAAAACAGGAACGCGAAACGCGCGCCACCCGCTGGGAAAAGCTGGATGACGATTTCGACTACGACCCCAGGCAGCTCGACCGCGACGTGGTCACCCCGGACCAAATTCGCAAAATCATCCGCAAGTTTCGCGATAGCCTGTATACGGAAATCTTTCCCGACCGCACCGAGGTGCCCAAAACCCTGATATTCGCCAAGGACGACAACCACGCCGAAAACATCGTGGGTATCGTGCGCGAAGAGTTCGCCAAGGGCAATGAATTTGCCCAAAAGATCACCTATCGTACCACCGGGGCCCGCCCCAAGGAGCTGATCAAGGCCTTTCGCAACAGCTACCATCCCCGCATCGCCGTCACCGTGGATATGATTGCCACCGGCACGGATATCAAACCGGTGGAGATCGTCTTTTTCATGCGGGCGGTCAAGTCGCGCTCCTTTTTCGAGCAGATGAAAGGCCGGGGCGTGCGCATCATTTCCACCGACGACCTTAAGGCCGTCACCCCCGACGCCACGGTCAAGGACCACTATGTGATTGTGGATGCCGTAGGCGTGTGCGAACAGGACAAAACCGATGCCCGCCCCATGGAGAAAAAGCCCAGCGTCTCATTTGAAAAGCTGCTCCAGGCCGTGGCCTTCGGCAATATCGAAGACGACGTGCTCACCTCCATTGCCGGACGTCTGGCCCGCATGGCGCACCGCACGTCGCCGGATGACGAGCAGCGCATCGTGGACAGATCCGGCGGTCTCTCGCTCAAAGACCTCAGCCGCCGCCTGGTCCAATCCCTCAATCCGGACCCACACGTGGACCAGGCACGTGCCGAAGTGGAAGCCACCGGTGAAGTTACAGAGCCCACGGAGGTCCAGATTCAAGCCGCCCGCAGCAAGATCATCATCGCGGCGGTCAAACCCCTGTGCGATCCCGGGCTGCGCGATCTTATATTAGAGATTAAGCGTAAAAACGAGATCACCATCGACCACATCAGCCAGGACCAGGTCATCGAAGCCTGTTTCAGCCAGGACGCCCTCACCCGTGCCAGAGGGCTGGTCGAATCCTTCGAGCAGTTTATTGAGAATAACAAGGACGAGATCACCGCCCTGCAGATCCTCTACGCCAGGCCTT
>JAERRP010000910.1 GCA_016735415.1 Desulfobacterales bacterium
CCAATATCCGCGAGCAGGTGAGCTGGATCCATCACGGAAAAGGGGCTACCGACAAGGCCACCCGCCTGGTTTCGGCCGCTGCCGCCAAGGCAGAGCAGCTCAGACCCCTGGAGCCGATTCGTGTCGATGCCAAGCCTCACGCGACGATTGTCGGCGGCGGCATCGCGGGTCTTCGCGCGGCAAAGGATTTGGCCGACCGGGGGATCGCCGTCACGCTGATCGAAAAATCACCGTTTGTGGGTGGTCAGTTGGCCCGCCTCGATCGAATTGCCCCCACCGGGGACAGCGCGGCCGACTTGGTGAAGGAACTTGCCGGACAGGTGCTGCGCAACGCCAAAATTACGGTCCATACCTGTGCGACCGTCGATTCCTTCGAGGGGTATGTCGGGAACTTTAAGCTCGGCGTCAAAAAGCAGCCGCCGGAAGACGATAAAAGCATGGGGGGCCGCCTGGACGGGGTCAACCCGGGCGACTATGTGCCTTTTTCCGGCGTCTACCCGAATCCGGTCCCCGTGGAAGCTGAAGACCTCACCATCGAGTCCGGCGTCATTGTGCTGGCCACCGGGTTTAAAACCTATGTGCCGCGTCGTGGAGAGTATGGTTACAGGGATTTTGAGGAAGTCATCACCCTGACGGACTTGATTCAGACCCTGGCCGGGGCGCCCACCGAGGGCGATCGGCTTAAAGTCAACGGCAGGGAGATCAGAAGCATTGCCATGATTCACTGTGTCGGCAGCCGCCAGATTCCCGGGATTCACCCTGAAGACGAGTCCGGGAATTTAAACGAGTATTGCTCCCGCACCTGCTGTTCGGCAACCCTCAATGCGGCCAATATTATCCGGCAAACCTATCCCGGCACCAGCGTCTACGAGTTCTACCGGGATATCCGGACTTACGGCCGTGGTCAGGAAGATCTGTACAACGAGGCCGCCAAGAACAAGGTGGTCTTTTTGCGATATGAGGCCGAAGACGCTCCCCAGGTGGTTGCCAACAAGGATTCTGACGACTATCCGCTACGGGTCAAAGTCAATGACAGCCTGACCTTCGGCGAAGAAGTCGAAGTGCCGGCGGATTTAGTGGTGCTGGCCACGGGCATGGAACCCACCGGCATCTCCGGGCTGGTGAACATGATGAAACTTCCGGTGGGCACGGATCGCTTCCTTTTGGAAGTCCATCCAAAGCTGCGCCCGGTCGAACTGCCCCAGGCGGGCATATTGCTGGCCGGTACCTGCCAGGCGCCCATGGATGTCGGCGAGGCCTGCAACGGTGCAGGCGGGGCGGCAGTCAAAGCGGCAGCGTTACTGGGTCGCGGCTATGTGGAACTGGACCCGTTCGTTGCCGAAGTCGATACGGCCAAATGCGATGGAACCGGCGCCTGTGTAGAAACCTGTCTGGTGGAAGGCGCCCTGCGCATGGTGGAGACGGAAGTGAATGGCCGGATGGTGCGACGGGCCGAGGTGACCCCGGCGCTGTGCACGGGGTGCGGCGCCTGCGTAGCGGTGTGCCCGCAGAACGCCATCGACGTCAACGGCTGGACCCTTAAACAGTATGAGGCCATGGTCGACCGCATTGTAGCCGAGGACGTGGCGGCCTAGCCCCTAACCCATGTGTCGTGAGACAAGGTAACACCTTAATAAAAAGGCGAGGCAATGAGTCAAAGCGCGCAGGACAAGCAAGCCAGGAAAGCGGCCATGAAAAAGCTCCGCGCAGAGCGGAAAACCTTTATCAAAGCGGCTTCGGCTAAAATGAAGCTCCAGAAAAAGGCCCTTCAGGCCATTCGGGATCAACTCAAAAATGGCCCCCAACCGGTTCCCGCCATTGCCGAGGCCACCGGCGCCTCAACGGCGGATACGCTCTGGTACGTGGCGTCCCTTAAGAAATACGGTGAAATCAAAGAGGCAAAAAAAGACGGCGGCTACTTTAATTACGAACTGGCTGAAATAGAGGCAGCCGACCTGTCCGATTAGAGTCACGGCAAGAAATCATTGCACAAGGTTGCGCTGGATGTTGATTTGTCTACAAGGCACATCCGCCGGTACGACATGATCACCCCTGGGAGGAAAATATGGCACTGGTAAACCCGGATTTTGCACAGGAACTCGCAAAGCATGGGAATGATACGGCGCTTGAATGTTTCAACTGCGGCACCTGCGCGGCGATCTGCCCGCTCATTTACGAACACTTTCCACGCAGAATGATCCGCTATATCCAGCTGGGCGCCAAGGATCGAATTCTTGAAAATGCCCAGGAACTCTGGCGCTGCCTGCACTGCGGACTTTGCACCCAAACCTGTCCGCGGGGGGCGGATCCCGGAGAAGTCATTCTGGGATTAAAACGTTATGTTGTTGCCGATTGGAGGAGGTCTTAAATGTATAATCCCAAAGATATTATCACTCTGATTGCCGACAATGTAAGAAAAACCAGAAATCCGTTCGGCGTTCCCAAATTCGCGATCAATAATTGGTGGAAAAAAGCCCATATCCCCCAAAAGGGAGAGGCCCTGCTGTTTACCGGGTTGATGTACCAATTCGTTCCCTACATCGAAAAATCCACGTCCTATCTGACCCGCTTTGAGGATACCCCTTGGGCCAACTACCTCAAGTACGGCAAATACTTTCCCAAACTGCTGTCCGGATTAGGCCTGGCGGCCATCACCCCCGGGAAAGAAAAAAAGAAATTTAACGGCATCCTGATGGATATTGCTGAAATCCTGACCAAGTCCAAGGTGGATTTCTTTTACGACCCCAGGCTGGATGATTACAGCGGTGTCCTGCTGTACGATCTTGGCGACCAGGATAGTTTTGTGCAGCACGCCCGGTATGTGGCCGCCAAGCTGAAAGCAAACGGCATTAAAAAACTGATAACCGTGGATCCCCATACGACCTATGCCTTGAAGGTCCTCTTTCCAAAATATACGGGAGAAAGCTTCGAGGTCCACACCTACTTTGAATTGTTGAATCTGACCTCGAAAAACGGTCACAAAAAAATCGCTTTGCACGACCCCTGTTTTTACGGGCGCTACCTGGAGTTGTCCGAGGTGCCGGTCAAAGTGCTTTCCAGCGTGGATATCGAATGCGCGCCCATCAGAAACTCGGGGCTTTTCACCAACTGCTGCGGAGGGCCGGCCGAATCCATATCACCCAAACTTTCCAAAGAGGTGGGCGCGCGGCGAATTGCCGAACTGGAAAAATCCGACGATCCGATTGTCGCCATGTGCCCCATCTGCCTGGGTCACCTGAGAAACGCGGGTGCCGCTGTGGAGGATTTGTCGACCGTCCTGGCCCGTCAAGCCGAGTAGTAAATTACGTTCAGGATATCTTCTTTAAATCATAAAATGCAGCTTAACCCACTTAAAAAGGAGTTGGACCGTGTCTGAAAAACAGGAAAAAATACTTTACATGTGTACATGCGGAGAAGATCGATCCGAAATAGCCCACATCCCTTTTGTTTTGGCCAATGCCGCCTTGGCCATGGACATCAACGCAACCATTATTCTACAGGGCGACGGGGTCAAAATCGCCCAAAAGGGATTTGTTGACAGCATGCCTCCCGGTGGTGGATTTCCGCCTATGAAATCGCTGCTGGCCAGTTTCCTCGAACAGGGCGGCAAGATTTGGGTGTGCGGCCCATGTATCAAAGATCGCGATATTGCCGAATCCGATTTGATCGAGGAGTCTACGATTACAGCGGCGGGATCCGTCAATATAGAAGCCATCGAGTCTGATGCCGTCTTCGTATTCTAAAGGGCCCGGTTCATGCGCGTCGGTTTTTCCAATGGGCCGTTTTAAAGCAGTTTATAACAGGTAACTCTTTGAAAAACACAAGTGAGGCCTCGCCATGGAACTGGCAAAACCTAAATTCCCACCCCACCGCATAACCGATTTGATCACTTTTACAAACAGCGGCGCTTCGGTCGCGGCCAGAGTCACGTTTGAAATTCTGCCGGTCGATTTCGCCCACCGCGACAACCCCTTTCAGGCCTATATCTTCCTCAGTCGCTATGCGGGCGATATCGATGGGCGGGCGTACGAGTTCAGGAAATGTTATGCCCGCGGCTGCCCCAACAACCTGTGCCCCCATGTTTCTCAAGCCGTCATGATCGCCAATCGCTATTTGCAGCGGGATTATCGCCGCATGCAAGACGCCGGCATCGAGATCGAGAAAAACCTTTTCACTCTCGACGACATGATGGTCAAATTCGATAACGCCCATGAGGCGTACGGGTCGGTGATGGCTCTTCACGATTACATCAATCTGGCCCGCGAAGGCAATGACGTGTCAGTCGAAATCAAACTGGAATACGTGCCGGCCGTGGAGCATTTTGCTGGCCATAAAACCGCACAAATATTTTTAATGGCCGATTTCGGGATCACCTGTCTTGGTAAAACCAGCCATATCGAACGCTGCCTGGCCTGCTACCCGGAAGAAAAAGAAGATAAATCGGAAAAGATGAAAATTGCGAATGAACGCTTGAAGCTTCTTTATGAGGAGTTTGAACGCGCATCCATGAAATTCGGGCAACATTTTTATTAATAAAAGGGGGGTAATTCATGCACGTCACAATCCAAAAACCGATTGAAGAAATTGTCGGCTACATCCGACCCGGTGAAAGGGTGTTTGTTGTCGGCTGCAACAACTGCGCCTGGAAGTGCCACTCCGGCGGCGAAGATGAAACCGCAAAAATGGCCGAACGCCTGACCAAAAGAGGCGTGGAAGTATCCGGCTATACGGTTCCCGGCCCGCAAGGCATGTCCCTGTGCAAGCTGGACCACACCCGTAAGGTCCTCCAGGAGGATTATGCCGACCAGGTGGCCAAAACGGACAGCTATTTGATCCTGGGTTGCGGACAGGGGGTTCACACGGTCATCGATGCCACCGACGGCGGCATGGTGCACCCGGGTTGCGATACCATTTTCGGTGGTGAAACCGTTTCCGAATCGGACATCGAAGAGTACTGCTCCTTGTGTGGCGATTGCGTGATCGAGTTCACCGGTGGGCTGTGCCCCATGACCCTCTGCTCCAAGCAACTCTTGAACGGCCCCTGCGGCGGTGCCGAACAAGGTATGTGCGAGGTGGATAAAGAGCGGCCCTGCGGGTGGGTCTTGATCTATGAACGGCTCAAGAAGCTGGGACGGCTGGAGCTCCTGGACCCCTATCAAAAGCCCAAAAACCACGCCAAATGGAGCCGGCCCCGCACCCTTAAGGTCAGCGAAACCGAAGCCACGTTCTGCTCACAAGCCGGCAGCGTCACGGTCAGTAACCAGGATTGAAAACGATTTAGAAAAAAGGGAAGATGTCATGAAATTGACCACTTTGTTCGATAAAGGCGAATTTGTTGTCACCGGTGAAGTGGGCCCGATCAAAGGGGCCGTGCACCGCGACAAAAATATCGACCCGATATGTACCCAGGAGGCCAAATATCTGCAGGGCTGGGTTCATGCGGTCAATGTGACCGACAACCAGTCCGCCGTGATGCGGCTGGGATCGCTGGCCGCCAGCGTCGGTTTAAAGCAAAAGGGTGTCGAGCCGGTCTATCAGCTTACCTGCCGGGACCGCAACCGCATTGCCTTGCAGAGCGATCTGCTCACGGCCTATTCTTTAGGAATCGACAATGTTCTCCTGCTCACCGGCGACCACATCCAGCTCGGCGACCACAAGGAAGCCAAACCGGTTTTCGATCTCGATTCGGTTCAGCTCATCGACATGGCCATGGGGTTGCGCAAAGGGCACGACATCACCGGTAATGAAATTGAAAACCCACCCGATATGGCCTATGGGGCCGTGGTCAACCCCAATTTCGAACCGCTGGAATTGCAATTGCTCAAGATGAAGAAGAAAGTCGATGCCGGGGCCGAATTTTTTCAAACCCAGGCTGTATACGACCGCAAGATC
>JAERRP010000093.1 GCA_016735415.1 Desulfobacterales bacterium
GGCCAGTAGCAGGGGCGGCAACAGGATTATCCCCAGAAAGGAGGCCCCGCCGATGCTGAAGGTGTGCTTCTTTTTTTCAACTAGGCGGGCCATAAGGCGGGAGCCCGGCATACAGACGGCCAGCAGCAGGCAGACGATGCCAAGGGTCAACGCGGGCGGCATACCGGCGGCGGCCGTCAGAATGACCACGATGGTACAGGCCAGCGTATAGGCGCTGGCGTTAAAAAAGCCGTAATAGGTCAGGTTGATGCCTTGCCAGCGGTTTTCGCCCTTTTTGACCTGGGGGATACTGGCGACAAACTGCCATTTTTCATTCGGCAGGTGCCTGAATGACCAGCAAAAAAGAAAAAAGGTGACAAGACCCAGGCCGGCAACGAGAAGTTCGTCAATCATGGGTGGTTTCCTTAAAAGCGATGGTTGATCGGACGCGCACATCGGTCTCCACCAGCCGGGCTCCAAAGCCTTCCGAAAAGCGACTTTGCGCCCCAGGGTGCCGCAGATTGCGTTTCAGGTCGTCGCAGAACCGAATCCGGCTTTTCTGAAAAAACAATACATCGACCGAACTGCCCGGGCGGTAGAGGCTTTTGGGCTGCCCGCGCCGTACAAAAAGGCCGCGGGTTACCGGGGCGGGATCATCGTAACGCGTGTCACTGTAGCACTGGACGATATCGCCGATCATGAGGGCCACGACTTCGATCATGGCCACAAGCCCGACACCGGACCCCCCGGGGACATCGGTGTCCAGGATGGTGACCACCCGGCGGTTCTTGGAATAAGGCCTCACCATGCGGACCACGGCACCGGGGTTGCAGGAGTGAAAGGCCCCTTCGATTTCATAGATGTCGCGCACACGCCCTGATACCGGCAAGTGGTTGTAGTGGTATTTTTCAGGCGTCAGGCGGAAGATGGCAAAGTTGCCGTCTTGAAAGGCCTGACACCAGAAAGGCTTGTCGAAACCAAGCAATTCATCAAAATTGAAGAATTTCTCCTTTAGAAATAGGAGTGACTGCCGGGCCAGCGACCCGATGATGACCCTGGCATCGGCCGGGGATACCACATGGTCTTCGGTCTCTGTCATGGGGCGGCACTGCCAATACCGGATCCGGCGTTCGAAGACCTGTCGAGGGCTTGAAAGCTTATCAGCTGCCAGGCACTCGGCCAGGTCAATGCCCAGACTGCGGATGACCCACCGGGCCGCCCGGCGCGGGTTACCGGCCGTAAGGTCGAAATTGAGAAAGGCCCAAAGATCGTTACTCCGGCGGGAGGTCAGCTGGCGGAACAGGCGCGGGGCGATTTCGCGCCCATTGGAATAGAATAGATTGACCAGACGGTCCGAAAACAGGTTTTCGGTGACCACGGCGCCGGAGTCACGCCGAATGTACTGATGATTTGACAAAACTGACATGATGACACGTTATCCTTATGATGTGGGCCGTGTTGGGGGTTCTTTGTGCGACAGGGTTGTCTCCTCCTGTTTCTGCTGATCATGAATCACCAGGATAAAAAGTTGAATGAGCTTCTGCAGGGTTTGCTCACTGGCGGTCTCATCCAGCAGGGCCTTATGGTGGGAGTCCAGGAATTCGCGGGCGCTCCGCCCATTCAGCAGATCGAACAGGATTCGGTTGTAGACCCCGCGGCGCCAGGATTGGGGGGCATCGATGAGGTCCAGGTCCTCCGACAGAAGGGCGAGGCCTTCCCGCATGTGGTGGTGCCGCAGGGTGCCTCGGTAGTAGCGCTCGGCCGCCGTGTTGAATTCTTCTCCACTCAGTTTGAGAGGTGATTTGGCACCGGCTTCTTCCAGAATTCCACGGGTCAGGCGTCCGGTCGCAGAGTGCTGCTCGGGACACCGCACCCGCTGCTCCAGGTCGTCCAGGGTTTCACCGAGGTTGAAGCCCTCGATCAATTCCGGGGCCTCGCGCCGGATGAGCCGCAGCAGTCCCAGACAGTACTCGCGTTGATGGATACGGATATAGCCGGGGTAGCGGTTGCTGGGGCGTGTATGGTGAATTTCTTTCAGGAGGCCTTTCAAGAAACGATTGCGGGTCCGGGCGGCCACGAAAAAGGTGGGCAGCCCGATGGCGGCCCCGAAAAAGATTTGCCGCCGTTCGCTCTCGGTATTGGGTGTGTCCGGAATATCGGCGTGGGTCACTTTCTTATTGATTATATGCTGGAAGGCCAGGGCGGTAATCAGGGTCTGCAGGTTCACGGCGACCCCCAGGTCGTCGGCGAAACCTTCGAACTGGCTGTAGTGACGGCCTTCGAAACCCGAAAAACCCATTTGGCTGAACTGGCGCAGGCGATAGAGCAGGTAAAGCGGCATGGCCCTGTCGAAAATGCCCATGTCGGCCAGATCGCGCTTGAGACGGGTGTCATTGCCAATCTCACCACTGAGGGCCGGTGAGGTGCGGGTGCTCATCAGGCAGACCAAGTAGTCGATCAAACGAAAATCACGAATGAAGTCACCCTTGAGGTGCAGAACACGGCTTGCCATGCGATCGAGCCATTCGGGCCCGAAAGGGGTTATCGGACGACCGCAGATCTTCATACGGGCTTTTTTCTTCCAGCGCCGCCAGATCATCCGCAGGTGGGTGTAGTTGAGTTCGTGGGGCAGAAAACCCAGCATTTTTTCGGGGTGCATATCCCAAAAATCCAGGCGGTAAGGGGCACCGCTGCAGGTGCCGACAAAAAGCGGCAGGAAATGCTCCACGATTTTGATCACAAGATCGCCCACGTATTTTTCATGATGGGGCTGAAAATCGGGATGACAGGCACGCATCTGTCGGGACAGCTTGAGGCTGCCCAGGCTGACATGGGTGCCGTTATTGGCCAGGCAGATATTCGAGAGGTTCGGCAGAACCACGAGATTGCGGCTGATGATCCCGGCATCCTTGAGTTTTTTGACGGCATTGAGCTGGCTGCGAGACAGCACCTGGTGGCAGAGCCCCATATAGGCGTGTTTTTTTTCGCCGCGGTTCCAACCCGACAGACAGGGACTCATGAAAAGTTCGCGGTAAAAAGTATCCGGGATGAGTTCGTTCAACCACTTCTGGCGTTGGGGAGGATGCGGCGCCATATAAATAACAGCGTGCTGGCCGTGGTCAGCCAGTTCGAAGCGGCGGTTGGCGAACATGACCAGCATTTGAGAAAAAAGCATGCGTCGGGAGGTTTCGGCGGCAATGGACTGCCCGGTTCCGGTAGCAGGTGACAGCCGGGTGGTATAGAAGGAATGGGTCTCGGGCGAGGTATTGTCGCTGATGAAATGATCCATCAGGCGTTCGGCCTCCTGCCGGAGAAGGTTGTCGGCCGGCAGGTCGGCAACGACTTCGGCCAGGGCCAGTTTCATCAGGTAACTGATGGGAATACGCACGAAATCTTCGCCCTGGTACCGGCAGACAAAACGCTCGCAGTCGCCCCGCGGCGCACTGTGCCGGTCCCGCTTATCCGCCTGGAGATCGTGCTGGAAGATCGCGCCGGTGTAGGGCGCCATACAACGGTGCGGGAACCGGACCCAGCTGTTTTCCCAGATTCCGGTCTGGTTTTCTTCCAGGTACCGCTCCAGGTCTTCCTTGAGACGTGGCGAAGTGTCGCCGGCAATGGCCATGCAGCGAATGTTTTCGAAGAAATCCGAATTCCGGATCGACTGCGCCAGGTCGACATGATGACCCTTGCCGGCCACGGCCGCCTGGATTTCATTTTCGATTCCGGCCGTGGTATCGTCGGGGCCGAAAGGCAGGGTCCGGGCGAGCGTATCAGGAGATCGGCGGTCGATCTCAAGAGTGGCGCCAAGTTGATCGACATTGAAAGACGGGGACGTTTCGAATTGTCGGGGCCGGACGACTTTGGCCGCTCCGCTAAAACTGGTCATAGGTTCAGGGTATCCCGGGATAACAGCAACGCGCCGATTCTGTCTTCGACGGTACCGCTATTATTGCTCTCAATTGTTGATGACGAGTTAAAAACGGGTTATTTCTTGATGAAAAATAAATTGGATACCGTTACACCTGTATTTTGTGCGGCTACGAGCCCTCATTTTCTTTTTGACAAAAAAACGAATAATTTTCTATACTCAGAAGATTCACAGGGAACGGACACTATGACAGGGAGGATGGGGACAATGGATGAACAGGCCCCGCACGACAACCGCCAGACCGACGTCACCTTTCGTCTTTTCGAGCTCATCACCGATATGGACTACGAAGAGCAGATGGCCCTGCTGGCGGAACTTGAAAAGAAACAGACCCGCAAGACCCGCAAGCACAAACGGCGGAATACCCACCTGACCGTTTATTATGCCACCCATGACCGCGCCTACCGGGATGTCATCCAGAATATCAGCCCCACCGGGGTGTTTATCGAAACCAGCGAGCCGTTCAGCGCGGGCCAGGAAATTCTTCTGAATTTTACGCCAACGCGCCACGCCGAGCCGGTGAAGGTGCGCGGCCAGGTGGTGCGGATTACGGATGAAGGTATTGGGGTGAAATTTATCCGGCAGGCGGCCAGGGAATAGTGCGGTTCAAGCCTTCCCGAAGCATCCCTCCCGCGTTCCGTCCTGCAACGCCTTCCACTGGTACTGAAAAGTCTTCGTTTTTTGCGGTGATACCCGACCGGTCGCCGTAATCGGTCCATCTCCGTTCCGGATCGGGCACTATCGGGGCAGGAAGATCGAAAAGGTGCTGCCTTTTCCCAGTTTGCTGTCCACCGTCACCTGTCCGCCGTGGGCCTGGACGATGTGTTTGACAATCGCCAACCCCAGACCGGTCCCCCCCATCCGGCGGCTGCGGGCTTTGTCCACGCGATAGAAGCGCTCGAACAGCCGGGCCAGGTGGTTCCTGGCGATGCCGCCGCCATGGTCGGTAACATGAATGCCGGTGGCGTCGCGGCGACGCTCCACCGCAACGGCGACCTGGCTGCCATTGTCGCTGTACTTGATGGCATTGTCGATCAGGTTCAGAATGGCCTGTTCGAGAAGTGTGGCGTCGACCTTGGCCCTCAGGTCCAGATCGCCGCTTGGAGAGATCGTAATCGCTTTTTCCTCGGCCTGGTTCTGACAGACCTGAATGGCCGTTCCGATGATGTCGCCGATGCGTGTTTCGGTGAGATTCAAAGCCGATTCGGAATCGCTGTCCGTGCGCTCGATGCGTGAGAGTGACAGCAGGTCTCCGACGATGGCGTCCAGGCGGTTGACATGTTTGATGATGATTTCCAGAAACCGTTGGGTATCTTCCTTGGAATCGACTTCCTGGTTGAACAGGGTCTCCACATAGCCCTTGATGGCGGTCAGAGGGGTTTTGATTTCATGGGAGACGTTGGCCACGAAATCCCGTCGCATATTCTCGAGCCGGCGCAGCTTGGTTACATCCGTCATGACCAGGAGGGTGCCGATGCGTCGGCGGCCGGCGTCCAGTATCGGCGAGCTGCGGATATAAAGAATGATTTCGCCGGGTGTATAGAGGGTGATGTCACTTTCCAGCGCGTCGTCCGTGGCCAGGGCCATCCGGACGAAATTCTGCAGTTCGAGGTTGCGAACGACTTCCTGAACACTGCGCCCCTGGGCTTTTTCGCGGTCGCTCTCAAACATCGTGCCGGCGGCGCGGTTTATGCTGATGATGGATTCATTCGTATCGATGGCCACAACGCCTTCGTGCATGCTGGACAGGATGGTTTCCAGCTCGTTGCGCTGATTGATGACGGTTTTGATCCGGTAGTCGAGCTGGTCGGCCATTTTGTTCATGGCATCGGCCAGGCCGGCCAGCTCTTCGGTGTCCGGCAGGGCCAGTTTGTGGTCCAGATTGCCGCCTGAAAAGACATCGGCCCCGATGCGCAGCTCTTCGATGGGGCGGCTGACTTTGCGGGAGGCCATGAGGCTGATCAGAGCTACCAGGACGGCGATCACCAGCCCGCCGACGACCATGCGTCCCTGGATGGCCCGCTTCTGTTCATCCAGAAAGACCACCGGCAGGGACGCGCGGATCACCGCTTCCAGGCGTCCTCCAGCGCTTACCGCGGTGGCGACATACATCAGGTTGCGGTCCAGGGTTTTGCTGTAGCGCACCGATTGGCCGTAGCCCTCGGTCATGGCCTTGCGGATTTCGGGCCGATCGGCATGGTTGTCCATGTGCGCCGGATTTTCGCGTGAATCCCCCACGACTTTGCCGTCCGGCAGGATGACGGAAAAGCGGGTGTCGGTCAACTGGCCGGCTTCGTTGCAGATTTTTTGAATCCGATCGACCTGTCGGGTGTTGATGAACGGCTTGATCTGGTATTGAAGCAGGGCGATACGGTCTTTCAGGTCATGGGCGGTCTGTTCCAGGAAAAAGAGATTCAGGGCGTGGGAGGCAAACCAGATGGCGATGGCCAGCGAGACCAGGGTGATCAGAAAAAAAGAAGGGAAGATCTGCCAGACAAGGCGTTTTTTTTTCTTCATGGAGTCTCTTTGAAGCGGTAACCGACACCGCGAACGGTTTCGATGTAGTGTCCGCAGGTGCCGAGTTTTTTGCGCAGCCCGACAATCTGGACATCGACGGATCGGTCCGTGACGGGATAATCATCGCCACGCACCATATCGACAATCTGCGAGCGCGTAAAGACCCACCCCGGCCGCCGTGCCAGGATGCTCAGCACCTGGAATTCGGTGTAGGTGAGATTGACGGGCTGCCCCTCGATTTGAACGGTGCGGCGGCCCGGATGAATCTCGATTTCCCGGACCTGGATAAGGGCGGTCTCGTCCGGTGGTTCCTTGCGCTGGCGGCGAATGCTGGCCCGGGCGCGTGCAATCAGGATGCGCGGGCTGAAGGGTTTGGTGACATAGTCATCGGCGCCCATCTCCAATCCTGTGACCACATCGGATTCCTCGCCTTTGGCGCTCAGCATGAGAATCGGGATCTGCCGGGTTCGCCGGTCGTTTTTCAATCGGCGGGTCACCTCGAGCCCGTCGATCCCGGGCAGCATCAAATCCAGTATGATCAGATCCACCGGTTCCGACATGGCGGTCCGGAGCGCTTTTTCGCCGCTGTCGGCGCAACGGACCGCATAGCCTTCCCGGTTCAAATGGTGCCGAACCAGCTCCAGGATGTCCTCTTCATCATCAACGACAAGGATCTTTTCTTTGCTCATGGAATCTCTCAGGTTATGGTCGCATAAACAGTCTGACCTCCGTTTACGGCCTCCATGTTAGCATAAAGTTAAAATAACGCTAAATAGACGTTAGGGCCTTGTGAGTTCCCAAACACGGGTCCCAATAAATATCCCGGTGGCCATCACTTTTTTTAAGAGCGTGCGGTTAGGCCATGTTACCGAATGCATCTCTGGTGGCTTCAATGGACACGATCAGCCAAGGCGCCTTGACGGTTATTGGGGTCTGCAACCGCCCCGCTTTCAATAGAAGCGGTCATGAGACCAGCCACAGGGCGATATTCTCGACCCGGTTGATGATATAGCGGGATACACTGCCGGTAAAAAAGGATCGGTTAATGCCACGTCGCCCGATAACCAGGGTACCGAAATCCCCTTCGATGGCGGCCTGGATAATGGCTTTGCCGGGGTTGAGTTTTTTTTCAAGGGTTTGGATTTCGATCTGGCGTTCTTCGATGCCGGCGGCTTTGAACAGCGCCAGGGCTTTGCCATAAAAATTGTCGATGCAGTGATAGGCTCCGCGCCGTCCGATCATTTCCAGGCGTTCGCGGCCGCTGCCGAAGTCGATGCCGCAGGATTCCACCAGGCGGGGAATGACGTGCATCAGATGGAACTTAACGCTGCGGTTGCCGTTGAACATAAAACCCAGGTGATCGACCGCCCGCAGGGAACTCTCGGAACCATCCACCGCCACCATCAGGCGCGGGGAGTCCACCTCGCCGTCCACGATCCAGAGGGGCAGAAAAGTGGAATTTTCAACCAGATCGGCGGTGATACGCCCCATAAAGGGCTTCTGCAGAGCGGAAAGATCACGGCGGCCCGTGACGATCGCGTCGACTTTTTGCGCTTGACCATAGTCCAGCAGGGTTTTGGCCAGCCCCTCCTGCCGGGGAAGGCTGACGGTGGTAATGTCGGCATTCGGAATGCCCAGGGTGGTCAGAGCCTGGTGCTGGTGGTCCAGAATGAGCTGGGAAGCTTCCGTGTGGGCGGCACGCAGGTGTTCCAGGGCCTGGCGCGATTGGGAATCTTTTGCAGCCGCGGCCACCAGAAACTGGGAGATCGCCGGTTGGATATGGATCAGGGTGCATTTCAAATCGCTGATCACTTGCGCCAGACGGGCCACGTAATGGACCGCCAGACGGGAGGGTGGGGAGTCATCGACTGCAATCAGAATTTGTTTTTCCATGTCTGCCTCCCGCAGCTAATTGATTGATGGTTTGATTGCCCACGCTGCCGGCCGCCGGGCCAACCCGAAACGACCACGACCCGATAGGCTTTTTTATTATGGGTTGAAAATATTCATGAAATAAACGGGTTAGAAGGCGCGGCGACTGGCTTTATCGGTCTGGCGGCGTTGCGCTTCGGCGGCCTGGTGCTCCTGATCGATCAGGTATTTAATGTTGGCCATGAAATAAAAGTGCAATTCCCGCTCGATCCGTCCACCCCGGCGGCGAATCGAGACCCCGGCCAGTATTTCATCCGGTTGTTTCCAGACCAGCACCTTATCGCCCTCCCGGTGGGCCTTGATCGTGGCGGGAGGGCCGTATTTGGTTTGCAGCGTATCGAAAAGGCCGGGATCGGCGTCGGAAGGGACAATGACAAAATAAAGAGGTTTGCCCGTATCCTGGGCGAAAACGAGCTTGATGTAATTAAAAGGGGCCTCTTTCTGTTGCGCGCGGCGATAGGTCAGGGTGGTGACGGCATGTTCCCGGCGCCCGCCAAAGGCCGGGTTCAAAACCTTATAGTAGTGGTGGAGGTCGGGAAAATGGGCCTGGGTAAACGCGGGATCGATGATGGTCAGGTCAACCGGGGCGCGATGGGTAATGGCGTCATCGCCCAGTTGGTCCGCCAGGGCCTGTCGCAGGCTCCGGTTTAATACCGTATCGCGGTGGATTTCATAGAAATTAAAACCCGCTGGGCGTGATTCGGCCGGGTCGGCCTCGGACCGGGGGATGTCCCGTTGCGGCCGGGTCAGGGCAAAAACGGTGAGAAGCATCAGAACGAGCAGACCGGCCAGCGAACTGGCGATGAGCACTTTCGGTTTTTTGGGTGACGGCATATCGGGCTCCACGGTATGAAGAAGCAGGATCAGGAGGTTTATCCCGGTCGCAACGCCTTCCGCGGCCCTTACACCGCGGCGGGTTTTGTACCGCCCTAAAAGTAACAAAGCTTGACGGGTTTGTCAGCGGCTATTTTGCGATTGTTTTTTTTCGGGCCCAGACGAGGTCGTCCCATTCGAAACACCAATGGCCATTGATCGACGATGCCTCCTGAACGGCATCGGCAATCACGTCGGGCAACGTCATGGTTCGAACCGGAGGATTGGGGGGGGGGGGGGGGGGCCAAAGAAAAGGCCCGGCCCCCCCCCCCAGGGGGGGGGGGGAAAAAAAAAAAAAAGGGG
>JAERRP010000036.1 GCA_016735415.1 Desulfobacterales bacterium
AATTCGTCTTGGGTCTTGGCCATGGTCCCATCCTCCCGTTATGAAAATCCGATGAATAGATATGGACTGCAAATGCCGAAATGATTTTTCGCGAGGCCCTGGCATGATGCCTGAACAGCCTTGTGCCGGGTCTCAGGGCCAGACGTATCGAAGACCTTTCAGGATCGCCCTTACAGCGGGGGCCTTGCGGGCCAGGAAGATGGTTAATTCATCGAGGGCGTGCTCGTCGAGCGCCACTTTACCCGAGACGATCAGGGCCGCAAGGTCTTCGGCCGCATCCAGCATCCTGTCATGCGCATCGGCTTCGCTTTTGGAAATAGCGGACATGGGCGTGGTACCATTATCCCTTCCGCTTGGGCTTACGGCCCCGGGTTGGCGCCGGTGCAGTCTCCCGGGGAGACTCCGCTGGACGCGCGCGCGCCGTTTTTTTACTTTCCGGCTTAGCGGCCAGGGGTTTGACACCCTTTAGGATCTTAACGACTTCCGGGCCGTTTTTGGCCAGAAACACCGCGAGGGTCTCGATGGTCCCGGTGTCGATATCGATAGCGAGGTTGCCGTTCCTGATAAATTCGGCCAGACTATCGGCCGCATCCAGCATTTTGTCATAGGCCTCGGCTTCTTTCTTGACGCTAAACACCTGATCGAGTTCCACGCCCTCGCGCACCACGACATATCGCGTTATGACGGCCATGATGAACGCTCCCCTCTTTTTCTTCCGCCGCCTGCGGCGGTGTGGTCCGGGACGGTCCCGGAATATTCTCGGTTACCATTATCGATTCGGTCCGGCATGGCTGCTCTCCTCCTGAATTCAATTATTAAAGCCGTTCTCAGAGCGGTGTCTTCTCCTCTTCCGCGACGGTCACCACCTCCGCCGCCGTGATCCGCAGCAGTTCCGCGGGCGTCAACCGCAGCATGGCGTCGAGGGCGCCACCGCCGCCGTAAACCGTGTCCTGCGTGGTCACGGCCGGGTCTACCAGAGTGGGCAGCTTCTGTCGATGCCCGAAAGGCGGCATGCTGCCCACCACATAGCCGGTGATCGCCAGGGCCTGCTCGGCCGTGGCGAACTTGACCCGTTTGCGCCCCACCCCCAGAAAAACCGCCAGCTTTTTCCGGTCCACCCGTGCCAGGCCGTTGTTGATCACGAGCAGCGGATCGCCGGTGTTTAAGAAGACCAGGGATTTGATAATCTGCCCGG
Source organism: Desulfobacterales bacterium (assembly GCA_016735415.1). The sequence continues at coordinate 1,196 of JAERRP010000036.1, forward strand.
TGGCCACCCCCAGCACCCGGGCCGCATCGCTCACCGTGGCCGTATGCGCATTCAGGGGTAAAATCCCGGCATCAATGCCGTGTGAATCAATAAACTGCTGAAGGTCTGCACGTGTCAAGGGCTCTGCCATGGTTCCGCTCCATCGTTTTTTGGGGGCCGGTCGTTTTTTCTGAAAAGCCGATTTAGGACCCGGCCATGAAACCCGAATACGGTCGTGTGATGAAGACCGCTGGGCCTGCCGTTGATTCGAACCGCTTACGCTGTGCGATCACCGGCCCGGGTCAGCGGGTCAGCTGCCGGTATTTGATCCGTCTGGGCACGTCGGCTTCGGCGCCCAGACGTTTTTTGCGCTCGGCCGCGTAGTCGCTCCAGTTGCCCTCGGAAAAAACCACCCGGCTGTCGCCTTCGAAGGCCAGAATATGGGTGGCGATGCGGTCCAGAAACCAGCGGTCGTGGCTGATGACCACAGCGCAGCCGCCGAAGTTCTCCAGGGCTTCTTCCAGGGCCCGCAGCGTGTTCACATCCAGGTCGTTGGTGGGCTCGTCCAGCAGGAGAACATTGGCCCCCTCGCGGAGCATTTTGGCCAGATGCACCCGGTTGCGCTGGCCGCCGGAAAGCGTGCTGACTTTTTTCTGCTGGTCCGATCCGGAAAAATTGAAACGGGCCACATAGGCGCGCGAGTTGACCATCTTGCCGCCCAGATCGATCCCGTCGTGGCCGTCCGTAATTTCCTCCCAGATGGTCTTGTCCTCCGCCAGTTCGCGATCCTGGTCGACACAGGCCAGGGCCACCGTATCCCCGATGCGGATGGTCCCGCTGTCGGGTTCATCCTGACCCGTGATCATTTTAAAAAGGGTCGTTTTGCCGGCCCCGTTGGGACCGATCACCCCGACGATTCCGCCGGGCGGCAGCTTGAATGCCATCTCGTCCACCAGCAGCCGATCGCCGAAGGCTTTGCGGACCCGCTCGACCTCGATCACCACATCCCCCAGGCGCGGTCCCGCTGGAATAAAAAGTTCCAGGTCCTTTTCACGGGATTCGGCCTCCTGGCCCAAAAGTTTTTCGTAAGCGCTGATGCGGGCCTGCCCCCTGGCGCGCCGCCCCTTGGGCGACATGCGAATCCACTCCAGCTCCCGCGCCAGGGTTTTCTGCCGGGTACTCGCAGCCTTGTCTTCACGCCGCAGGCGCTCCTGCTTCTGCTCCAGCCAGCTGGAGTAATTGCCCTTCCAGGGAAGGCCGTGGCCGCGATCGAGCTCCAGGATCCAGCCAGCCACATTGTCCAGAAAATAACGGTCATGGGTAACGGCAATGATCGTGCCCGGATACTGCTGAAGATGGTGCTCGAGCCAGGCCACGCTCTCGGCATCCAGGTGGTTGGTGGGCTCGTCCAGAAGCAGGATGTCGGCCTTCGGCAGGTGCAGCCGGCCTGGGGCC
>JAERRP010000091.1 GCA_016735415.1 Desulfobacterales bacterium
CCAGCGGCACGTCCGCCAGGGCCGCTGCCACAATCGCCTCAATATCGTTTTTGCGAAGATGTCCGCTAATCTCCAGCACCTTCAGGCGCTTGGATCGAATCAGGGCCGGATCCAGGATATCGAGCCGATTGGTGGTCAGCACGGTGAAAACCTGGTTGAGGGGGCCTTCGCCGTCAATCGGGCTGAGGAACTTGTTGGTCAGCTTGTCCTGGGGGGATCCGCCGGAACTGCTGCGCCTGGGGGCCAGGGAATCACCCTCGTCGAAAAAAACAACCGTCGGGGCAATCATCTTGGCGATGTCGTAAACCTTCTCCAGATTGTCCACCGGCCCTTCGATCGGATTGGCGGGATCCTGCAGGGCGCTGGGGCTGGTGGCGATATCGTGCATGCGGCTGTTTTCACTCAGCCAGGTGCGCAGCAGAAAGGTTTTCCCGCCGCCGGGAGGGCCGTTCAAAACAACCCCTTTCTCCTCGCTGACGCCGTACTGCAGGCAGTTATTGGCCATCTCCGAGAAGACATATTTGATGTCGCCGATATATTCTTCCCATTTCACACGGCGGTCCATGCGGTCGACCACCTTTTTGTAGAGGTCGCCGTAGGTATTCTGGGCCACGAGTTCAAAGGCCCGACGCACCAGTTCGGAGTTCTCCAGGTACTCCGGCAAAAAATCCTTTTTGATCTGGATGACCGAGTGGATCAGTTTGCGCACATAGGCCGGCGTGATCGCCAGGGTGCGCTCCCTGAACAACCGGAAGACGCTCTCGACGGCCTGATCCAGGTCCGCCAGGGTCAGGTGGGGGGAATCATGTGGCCGAATGGCATTGGACTGCAACTCGATGCGCGAATCGGTCCGAAGCAGTTCAATCCGAATGACCTCGCGCAGGTTTTCGTGGTTTTTCCAGTAATCGGAAATATCGATGACAGCCCCTTTTTCAACGAAACGCCGGTAGATGGCGGCATCGATGCTTTCGGGCTGGTTCGTCGTGGCGATCAGGACACAATCGCGGCGGCCGCTGGCAATCTCATCCAGCACGATATTGGAAGCGTCCACCAGGGTCCGCTGCTGGCGCCGGACACCACTTTGGTCCTCGTTGGCTTTGCCGAAGGCGCTGTGGGCCTCTTCGATATGGCGGATGGCGGTTTTTTTGGGATCCCCCATGGCTTTGCGAAAATAGTTGCCCGGCTCGCCGGCCAGGGCGGTCTGGTACTCGTTGGGCGTCACCACGGAATAATCCACCGGAAGCCCCTGCTCGCCCATTTCGGAAAGATTCAGCGCGATGCGCCGCTTGAACAGGCGACTGATCAGGGGAATCCGGCCCAGGTTTTGATAAAACCGGGTTCGATTGCGCCTGGAAATTTCAAACGACAGGTTCGGGTCGATCTCCTCGATGGTTTTCCAGAAGGGCTGATCCGCCAGAACGGCTTCCTTTTTCTGTTTGAGATCGACTTCCGGAAGAACGGCGTCGGCGAAGATAACCTCCTCGATGACCCGTTCCACCGTGGCCGACTTACCGCTGCCGCTCGGACCGGTGATCAGGATCAGCGGTGATTTGGGCACCTCGGGGTCGGCCAGGGATTCCTTGCGGATATGGGCCCGGTAAATCTTTTCGAACAGCTCCCGAAACTCCATCGGCACGTGGATGTCCTGCAGTTCCTTGTCGAGCAGGGCGATCATGAGGAGATGGTCGCGCGCCGAGATTTCCTTGTCGAGAATCCTGTTCCAGGCATCCTGGGGATTGCGCTGACCCGAAATCTCAAAACGCATCTGCCAATCCGTAATCATTTCAGGGTTGTTCAGGATTTCAAAATGTTTTTCACGATCGGACAGCAAAAAGGAAAGCATCGTGCGGGCCAGAAAGGCGAGGATGCCGGTTTTGGGCCGGTACTGGTTCAGGCGCGCACGCATGAAGGCCCGACTTTCGTAGGGCCATGAGGTGATCAGGGCGTGGATTTCCCTGATTCGTCCCTCCGGCAGCCGGACGTATTTGATCTGCCGGGTGATTCGCCGTGCCATGCCTACTCTCCTTCGGACGGTTTCACGGTGGCCGGGGCCGGCAGCACCAGCGAAGTGTGGTCGCGGGTATTCTGAATCACCATCGTGTTCTGGCCTTCCTGGTTTTTCTGATAGGCCGCCGCCCACTGCTGCTGCACCAGAAACTGCAGAATCGCCGTATCCGTGGAACCGTCCGGGCGCCCCAGGCCCTTCTGCAGTGCCCGAACGCCCTCCAGATAGGCGGCGTAAAGCTTGCGAATCCGGCTGGCTTCCTGATCGGCCGCATAATTTTCCGCTTCCGCGATCAGCTCCCGCCGTTTTTTTTCTTCCGTGGCCGCCACCAGCTTGTCGCCAAACCGGGTCTCCTTGAGTACGAAGCTGACCACTTCAATTCCGTATTTTTCCTCCAGGGTCGGTCCGCCGACATTGATGGGCTCCGATTTCAAAGACCGGAATATTTCCTCCTTGATTTTTCCCCGATCGCTGATGAGGTGGTTCACCGGCTGGGCCTGCAGGATGTCCTTGACGATACCGTCGTAATCCCCCAAAAGCAATTTGTGGGGATCCAGATTTTCAATGGCCCAGCGCTGCAAGTCACGAATCCGGTATGTCATGAGAGCCGACGTCCAGAGCGCGACATTTTCGCCTGAAATAATACGCATCGGTTCGGGCGATCCGCCCAGGTAAAGGAGCTGGTTCATCAACGGCACTTCCTGTTCGATACGGGTAAAGAAGGGCAGGCGTACATGCCACCCGACCTGCGTGACCGCTTCCCGATTACCGCCAAACCGTTCGAGGACAACGGCGTAATTCTGTTTGACCTTGTAAATCGTCCTGGTCGCGTAAACCAGCGCCGCTAATCCATAGATCATGCCGCCCAGCGCCACCAGTGCGAAAATCCTCCGCGCGACGGTCTTGACATAGGCCCTGCGAATAAACTTCTGAGAAATTTGATCGGCCATGGCTACCTCTTAAAAAGTTTGGGGAAATTGGGCCCGGAATGCCGCCAGTGCGCATTGCGGCATCCGTCCGTCGGCCTGACGGGAAAGGGCGTCCAGCCGCAGCACCCCGTCCGGCCGGCACCAGGGCAAAAAAAAACCATTTGGGGACGGACACCGATTAAAGTCTGTCAGCAAGGCTGATGCGGGTCCAACCCGTCAAATATGGGAAATCGCTATATGGAAGACCGGTCATGGAGACCGGATGATTAACGCGAACACTGTAACCCTGATGGCATCAACATTCGGCCGGGACTTCAAAGAACACCGGCGACATCGGATAAAGCCGGAAACGGGCGGATACCGGACGGCGCCATGGAGCGCCCCGGATTGTGAAGACAGCCATACATGAACGATACCCATCCGTTTAACAAAAATCAAATAATGAATTAAATTTTTTAACAAAAATCAAACAATGAATTAAACCTTTTTTGTTTTTAATTCACAACCGGTCCTGAATTTCGGTCCGGGTGTTTTTTAACCTTTTTGAATCCAAACCGTAAATTCCTTTATCTACTTGTTTTATCAGTATTTTATAAATTTTATCTCAATCTGTCGACAGGCAAAAACAAGAAAAGATCAATTAATGAATAATATTCACTTGACAATTTATACCCAGTAAATGTATTCAGTTCTACATATTTTCATTCATTCATGTAT
>JAERRP010000758.1 GCA_016735415.1 Desulfobacterales bacterium
ACACTGGAATTATTACGGTATGTGTGGCAATTACGAGATGCTGAGCAGATATTACCACCAGGTGTTGAAGATAATATACAAGTGACTCAATCGCCGAAGTCAGCGCAGGAGCTACAACTGGCAAGGATTCCAGGAGATGCTGCGACATTTCAAAGTTCCGCGCCCCCGGATAATTGGTTACTGGAGTTAATCGTCGCTTTCGTACGAAGCGAGCAATATTGAGGAGTCCTGTGCGGGAAAACCGCACGCAGGGATCTGTGAGAGAGTGGTCAGGTAACTGGCGGTTCTATCTCGATGGGATCAATAGTGGTAACGAAGCTGAGCTATATGAATGGAATCTGAAGAAACTTTATAAACGATTCTATGCTCATAATTGATTCGCCTGGACCAGTACCCGGATAGAGCGTGTTTGAGCGGTTCAGGTTTTCCAATCCTTTCAAATGGATTGCGTTTGATCTCTTTGATGAGATTGTTTATTCTCCGGAGGATCTTTTTGTCAGTTTTCTGCCAGTATAAATAATCCTCCCAGGCATGATCTGAAAATATGAGCTTCAATCTAAAAGCGCTCTTTCTGATCCTTGACCCTCTTCGAGCTGAGCAATGGATTCAATTAGGCGCCTTGTATTTTTCGGGGATCGCAACAAGTATGCAGTTTCCTCCAAGGCCTCATAGTCCTCAAGGGACATTATGACCACTGAATTGGTTGTTTTGCGTGTAATGATAATCGGTGCGTGATCTTTGCACACGTTTTCCATAGTTTTCGCAAGATTTTGCCTTGCGGCTGTATATGTAATGGCTTTCATGTGACACCTCCTGTACATGTACATTAAACTGTACAACAGATATGGGTAAGTGTCAAGAAAATATGTTAAACCCAACATGTGTGTGCAAGAGACGGCGAAAACATGCCGCTCCTGACACATGGCGTTCGTCCTTAAAAGAATTTGGTGCCCCACTGAAAAATCTTACTTCATATATTTGAGAGGGAAGAGGAAATTTCCAAATTGATTAATCGGCTACAAAATCGACAAATGATTTCAGGTTATTTTTTTGCCATCGCGGCAACGGCTATTTGGTCAGGAAATTTTATTATCGCACGCGGCCTTAATGAAAGCATCTCACCCATCAGCCTTGCCTTTTGGAGATGGGTTGTGGCCGTGATTGTGTTTTTGCCTTTTGCATTGAAACCGCTCATTGCCGAATGGGATGTCCTCAAAGAACATATTCCCTACTTGTCGATTACGGCATTACTGGGAATTACAATATTCAACACGCTGATCTATCTTGCCGGGCATACGACAACCGCAATCAATCTTTCATTAATATCGATTACATTCCCAGTCTTCATTGTCATTCTATCGCGAATATTTTTCCGTGAATCGATAACTGTCAACAAGGGCCTTGGCATTCTAATTGTTGCGACCGGCGTTGTCTTGCTGATTACCAAAGGAACTCCTTCCAGACTATTAAATGTCTCGTTTGCCAGGGGGGATATCTGGATGCTTGTAGCTGCTTTGACTTTTGCCATTTACAGTATTTTATTGAAACGCAAACCTGAAATGTTAAGTATCTGGGCCTTCCAGTTAAGCACATTCATTTTGGGACTCATTTTTCTGTTCCCGTTTTTTATTTTGGAATATCTGACAGTTCCTCCTGTCGAGTTTGATCCCCAAACAGTTTTTTCAATTCTCTACGTAGGTATTTTCGCTTCGCTTTCAGCTTTCGTTTTATGGAATAAGGCCATCCTGACAGTCGGCCCCTCAAAAGCAGGCATGATTTACTATACATTGCCTCTTTTCAGCGGGTTCCTGGCATACCTTTTCTTAAAAGAAAATATTAGCATAATACATTTTTACAGCGCGTTGCTCATTGTCTCAGGCATTCTTACGGCTAATTATGAGTCCAAAAAGGTCTGACTATCTGGCCCGGCATTTGACCGGCAATCCAATCTGTTTTCAGGCGATTACTTCGGTGGGATTCCAGGCGCTGGTATTACCGTGCGCAATACCCGCCTGGCGCTGCAATTGAAAACCAACAGGCGACAGAGGGGCAGGGCGAATCGGATAAAAAACGAATAATTAATAATGAGGACGTGATTCCGCCTGGACGTTGAAGCCGGCGGCAAACTGTGCTAAGTTTCCAAAATAACGATTAAATTCAAGAGGATCTGGCATGTATAATCGGTTTTGGGGATTCAGGCAAAAGCCTTTCAAGCTGGTGCCCAATCCCGATTTCTTATTCTTGAGTTCAACCCATGAGGAAGCCCTGGCGCATCTGAAATACACCCTGAGCGAGGGTGAGGGGTTTCTCATGATCACAGGCGAGGTGGGCACCGGCAAAAGCACATTGTGCCGTGCCTTTCTTCAAGATCTCGATCCCTCGGTTGCCAGCGCCTACATATTCAACCCCAAGCCGAATGCCCTCCAATTGCTCAAAAGCATTAACACGGAGTTTGGCATTCCGGCGGATGCCGCTACCCCCCATGAGCTCATCGAAATTCTGAATGCTTTTTTGATCGATTACAAGGCTGCGGATCAAAAGGTCGTTATCATCATCGACGAAGCCCAGAACCTTTCGGTGGAATCCCTCGAGCAGGTGCGCCTTTTATCCAATTTGGAAACCACGCGCGACAAGCTGCTTCAAATCGTTCTGGAGGGGCAGCCCGAGCTGGCCAGGATGATCGACTCTTTCGAGCTCAGGCAACTGGGACAGCGCATCAGCCTGGCCTGCCATCTCAAGCCGCTTTCCTATGATGAAACCTTGCAGTATATCCAGCACCGCCTCAACGTTGCATCCTTAAAGCCCCAAATGCCTTTCGAGAAAGGTGCCCTCAAGGCTATTTACGGTTTCTCCGAAGGCGTTCCGCGATTGATCAACACGGCCTGTGATCGGATGCTGCTGGCGGCCTGTCTCAAGGAAAAATCCATGATTGCGCCTGGATTGGCGGCTGAAACCATCGACGAGTTGACACGTCGGGGGCGCCCCCAACCGCTGGGTTTCCCCTGGGTGAAAGTCGGCATCGCGGCCGGCGTCGTACTCCTGGCCGTTGTGGCCGGTTGGTTTTATTTTCACAATGACCGTTTGAGCAGTCTCCTGTCCGGGCGCCCTTCAGCCAACCTTCCGAAATCCGAAGCCCCCCAGAATCCGGAAGCGACTACGGCCTTGGCCGCAACCCCCGCGGCGCCGGTCCAATATACCGGCCCGGAAGAGGAAGATGCCCAAGTGCGAACGAATGCAATGGCAGGGCCGGCGGCATTGACGGAAACCATGATCGCGCTGGATGAATTGGTGAACGCGATTCGCCAAACCGACACCCGGCGCCGGGCCGTTGAAACTGTGCTGCAGCAATGGGGCCTGGAACCCCAGGGCGATATGGACTTGGCCGGCGTGGATGATTTGGCCTATTTTCAATTAATCGCCGGGCGCCATGGGCTTTTGATTCACACCGTCGGAGACGACCTGGATGATTTGGCGCTGCTCGACCTTCCGGCCATTATCCTTTTGGATCTGCCGGAGATCGACGGAAATCTCTACGCAAGCCTCATCGGTATCCGGGACGATCGTTATCTGCTTACATCCCACAATACCGGCGCCTATGCTCAAGTGGAAGCCATCGAGCTAAAGGGGATTTGGGGGGGGCTGGCGGTGGTGCCCTGGAAAAACTATTTGGGATACCGGGGTGTCATACCAGGCGGCGCCCCCCGCGCATCGGTCGTCGTGCTCAAGCAACTGCTGTGGGAGCTCGGGCATTCGCACCTGACCATCAATGATCGTTATGATGACCTGACCCGTAACGCCGTAAGAGAAATTCAGGCCAAGCACGGCCTGGTGGTTGACGGCATGGTGGGGGATTTGACCAAGATCGTATTGTATAATGAGAAACAGGGACTGCCGATACCCCATCTGCGAAGATGATGTATCTCTGGTTGAAAACGAGGCGGATTGACTTGTGAGCACGATTCTGAATGCGCTGAAGCGGCTGGAGGACGAAAGCCGCGCCAAGGATGCGAAACAGGTCCCCGTGTCAATGGCGGGGCCAGCGGTCGCCTCCGGAAGCAACTCCCGGCTGCGCCGCATGATAGCCCTGGCAGGCCTGACGATGCTCGTGGTGGCCGCGGTTATTTTTTGGGTTTATGGTGATTGGCCCGGCCATGTCCTTACCCGCAATGCCTCTCAACCGGAACCACCGGCGGTTGCAGCCATCCCCGCAAATTCCCGATTAGCGCCGTCGGCAACACCGATCCCTGGAGGCCGCCTCAAGGAAAAATCCCGGACGGCTCAGGACAATCTTGATCGAATACCATCGAAATCGACAAGGGGGGCGCCGGTAAACGCCAAAACCATTTTGACCTCACCAGACTACCTGCCCCCGAACCCGGAAGGGGGAAATCCCCAAGCGTCTTTTCCGGAACCCCTGCCGTCCAAACAGGCCGTCGAAACTTCGCATTCGAGCCAGAATCCGGCCTCCCCGGAAACCGTGACCCCTTCCGAATTAAAGCCTGACGAGACTTCACCAAAAAGCCCCGCCGCCCCGCCGCCACCCCACCAGGACCCTTACGCCCTCGCCGAAGTGCTTTCCAGGGATACCTTGCGGCTTCAAGCTATATCATGGTCTGATCTTCCCAATACGCGCATCACGATCATCGCCGGCCAGATTTTGCGGGAAGGTCAAAATGTCGATGGTTACACGGTGATCCTGATTCGACCCGAAGATGTCATTGTGGAAAAAGCAGGGAAGCATTGGAAAGTGGTTTACGGCGGCCATTAGGGGCTATAATATCAATGATGCGACCATTGTTTTATTCCGAAATTTGGTGTGTTTTTCTAATATATCGAGAGGCCTTATGAAAAAAAATCTTATATCCCCGCCTTCTTATCTAAAAATAAGATCCTTGTTGTTGCGAGCGTATTAGCACTTGTATTGACCACGGTCGGCTCACAAGCCTATGCCAAAGGGAAGTGGGGGGCCAAGCCGCTCTCGGAGAAATATCGTCCCAAAAGGGCTTGGATGGAACTGTTTTCAACCACACCTGACGTAGTCGCAAATGGCTCGATTCATAATGCCATAGAATCTTGCGATGATATTGTCGGAGAGGGGAAGTACTGTGTCGTTGAGATTGGAAATACGGCCGGGGGTTTGCCCCTGGAGATTTATCGTTCCAAGACTAAGCTGATGGGCGTGTCGGGGATGAATCCACTGGGTTCGGATCAAAATGAGATTTTTATTTATATCGGTGATAAAACGCAAAAAGTGATTATTGAAGGTCTGAACCTGCAGGGACATAGTGCCGGTCAGGAAGAAATATACGGCATCATGGTGGAAGGCAAACGGATTAGAAATATTGCAATTCGCAATAATAAAATTCATGGTTTCGATAGCGATAATAACGCTCATGGAATTGCTGTTTATGGCATAGGGAAAAGTAAAAGCAAGGGTATTCGCGATGTCATTATTGAAGGCAACGAAGTTTACTCAATGCGTACAGGTTCCAGCGAAAGCATTGTCGTGAATGGTAATGTAAGACGCTGGGAAATAAAGAACAATGATGTTTATGATGTAAATAATATCGCTATTTATGTCGATGGGGGGCATCACATTCAAATCACGGATAACGTGGTCGTCAATGCTTCCTGGGGATATGATATCGGCGCTGAGAATTGCCTTACGACAAGACATATCACAATGACAGGCAACAGGGCCAGCGAAAGTACATTTGGTGATTTGTTATTAGGTGGTTATGCCGAAACAGGGTATCGAGATGACCGAAAAAATAATTGCAACCCAGATAGTAGTGAAGATGACAACGAAGGACATGGGTCTGTGAGCTATCTTACTATAAAAAATAATCATTTTATTTCAACGGATACACAGTTAGACCCTGTTACACTGCAATATAGAACAACACATGCGATTGTGGCCGAACCTGGTGTAACGCCTGAAAATGAAGATGGTAATGGTTCTGCCAGGGGGGATGAGAATGCGGTCAGAACAGAGGAATGATCATATAATAATCGTCGCCCCCGGTACATGCTATGATACCTGCGCTGGGCATTCTATTCGCAGCGGGCCGGGCATGTCTTGTGGCTATTGACCCCGACCGCGGACACGTAGCCGAACCGGTCAGGCATTCGGCCGCGGTCGTCTTGTTGCACTCACTCTTTTCCCTTGACCTCGTGGCTGCAGTTGCCTATCTTGCCAGCAATGTTCAGATTTCAACTAATTTTTCCGCGCCCCTAACCCTTCTATGAGGGGTATTGATGAAAAGGAGGCCAATAATGCGTTGGTTGCGCAATATGATTTTTGCGGTGCTCATTGGCGGGTTGATGCTGCAGACAACCGGATGTGCAGTGCTGCTGATCGGCGGTGCCGCGGCCGGTGCGGCGGCGGCTGGCGTCATGTATCACGAGGGCGAACTGAAAGCCGACCTGGATGCGCCGCCCGCGACCGTGATCAAGGCCACCGAAAGGGCCTTTCGCGATCTCATCTGGAGCAAGGAATCCGCCCGATCCAGTGCCACCGACGGTTTGGCCACAGCCCGCACGGCCACCGGCAAAGAGGTGACGGTAACGGTCAATCGCAAAACAGAGAGTGTGAGCCAGATCGGCATCCGCATCGGCACGTTCGGCGATGAAAACCTGAGCCGCCTGCTCTACGATAAAATCAAGTTTTTTCTCCAGCACAGCTGACGCCCGGCGGCCTGACTGCAATGACGCCCCTGATCGAAGCCCGCAACCTGATCAAACACTACCACGGTGTTGCGGCCGTGAACGACATCTCTTTTACGGTATCCCCGGGGGAGTTTTTCGGTCGGCTGGGCTATGTCAAATTTCCTTCCGGGCTCATGCTGTTACCGGTGGCCCTGCTGGGGGGCCTGGCCCTGGGTGCCATCGGCATGTTCTTCACCGGGATTACGCCCACGATCGACATGTTCAATCTGCCCATCTTCCTTTTTATCACCCCCATGTTTCTGTTCAGCGGAACCTTTTTCCCGGTGAGCAATCTCCCGGCGTGGGCCCAGCCCATGGCCCTGGCCTTTCCGCTCTATCATCTGGTGGAACTGGTCCGGCGTTTCGCCCTGGGTGCCAGCGAAACCCACCCGCTGATCAGCGGGCTTTACCTGCTGTTTTTTTTCGGGTTTTGGGGATCAGGGCCATGCGGCGCCGGCTCATCACCTGACGGATTCGCAGAAAGCCCAATCTCGGCGTTGCGCGGCAGGTTTCGTTGCTGCGGCGTACCTGGTGTACGCCTCACGCCTTACCCCTGGAGGGCATATGTCCACCCGCGCCGTTGTATGGCTCCGGCAGAAGAAGATGGCCTTTGCGGTTGTGCCCTATGAACACGATGAGAAAGGAGCGGCTTTTGCAGCCCGGGCCACCGGGTTTACGCTGGCGCGGACCATCAAGACCCTGGTGGTCGATCTGGGCGGAAAGTCTTTCGGCCTGGCCCTCATGCCCGGCGACCGTAAGTTGTCGTTCAAAAAGCTGTCCCGGGCGCTGGGTGTCAAAAAGGCGATCATGGCGGATGCACAGACCGCTGAGCGTCTGACCGGCTACCATGTCGGCGGCATCAGTCCCTTCGGTATCCGTCAACATCTTGCGGTGGCCATGGAGGAAAGCCTGCTGGTTCACGATCAGGTTCTGATCAACGGGGGACAGCGCGGGATTATGCTGCAGATGGCGCCCGGGGACATCGCCGCCGGATTAAACTGCCGGCTGGATGATCTGCTGGCGGAAGAGTGACGGATTCGCAAGCCGCATCTCGGACTTTTTACGAATCCGCCAAGAGGACTCTCTAATTTTTTTGTACAGCCCTTACAGGTAGAGGAGGCCGGCCAGGGCCACGGTGACGACCATGGTCAGCAGCAGCAGGGGCAGACCCACCTTGACGAAATCCATGAAGTGATAGCCGCCGGGCTCCTGGATCAACATGTTGACCGGCGATGATACGGGGGTGACAAAGGCGGCCGAACAGGCGATCGCCACGGTCATGGCGAAGGCCTGCGGCGAGACGCCGATGACCAGGGCCGTGGCCAGAGGCAGGATACCGGCAATCAGCACCACGGCCTGCCAGTTGATCGTGCGGTAGACTGATACCAGCTTGACACAGCCCGTCAGCACCAGGGCCACGGCGGCCAGCATGGCGGCCGCTACCGTGGGAACAATCCCCGATGCCATGGCCGCCACCATGGCGCCGATGATAATAAGCGACCAGGAGGCCAGTTTGCGGGCCGGAACGATTTCGTTGAATTCCTGCGGCAGGGTGAGGACAACGAAGTTCTGGCGCTCATCGCGCAGTCGCTGGATATTGGGCCAGCTGGCATTGACGAGCATGGCATCTCCAAAGTCCAGGGGCATTTCCATCAGGTCGTCAATCAGGAGTTCGCCGCGTCGGCGGATGGACAGGACCGTGGTTTTGAACCGTGAGCTGAACTGGATCTCCTGCAGGGTTTTGCCGATCAGCTTGGATTCCGGTGCCAGCATGATTTCCGCTATACCGATTTCCTGCAGAAACGCCTGGCGTTTGCGTGCGTTCGCCAGGGGGAGCCTTTTCAGGCCATGTCCGGCGGCAAAACGGTCGGCCTCTTCCTGCCTGCCGGCAATTAAGATATGATCGTTGGATTCGAAGACGGTGTCTGCAGCGGACTGCACAAAATAGGATTGCCCCGCATGGTGTTTCTCAAAGGCGATGATATGCAGTCCGAACTGCTCCCGCATCTGGATGAGCGCTACGGCCCGGTCGACCAGGGGCGAGTCCGGCATGACCCGAAAGCGGTTCAAACGGCCGGTCAGTCCGTAATTGCGGATCAGCCCTTTTGCGGTAAGCCCCTGCGCCTGCGGTTTGTGGTGCTTCTTTTTGGCCAGCAGCCCCCTTCCGGCCATCACCATATAGACGGTGCCGACGATCAGGGCCGCAATGCCGAAAGGGGTAAAGCTGAAAAAGCCGAGGGGCGGGAGGCCTTTGTCCTGGAGCGCCCCGGCCACCACCAGATTGGGGGCCGTGGCGATCAGGGTCATCATCCCGCTGATCAGGGCCCCGACGGACAGCGGCATCAGCAGGC
>JAERRP010000340.1 GCA_016735415.1 Desulfobacterales bacterium
CCTTCTCGATGATGCCGCGGTTGACGCCGGCGGCAAAGCGTTTGTCTTTCCATTTCTTTTTCACCGATTTGGCCTTGAGATCCAGAACGCTCCTGGAAGGCCGCACAAGGGCCGTGGTGGCCACCAGACCGGTCAGTTCATCCACGGCGAAGAGCACTTTTTCCAGGTCGGAGCGGGGCTCGACGTCCGTGCAAATCCCGTAACCATGGCTGATCACCGCCCGGATGACGTCTGTCGGCCAGTCGTGGTCCTTTAAGATTTCTTCGGTTTTGCGGCAGTGCTGATCCGGATACTGTTCGTAATCCAGGTCATGAATCAGGCCGACGACACCCCACAGTTCTTCGTCCTGGCCGTATTTGCGGGCCATAAAGCGCATCACGCCCTCGACGGTCAGAGCGTGTTTGATCAGGCTTGGGCTTTTATTATAAGTTGTCAGCAGTTCCCATGCGGCGGCCCGGGTCGGAATCGTATCTGGCATGGCGGTCTCCTTTCGTGGGCGATGCCCGCAGAAAAGCTTTTATTTGCAGGTGAATTTCTGATATTGGTTTGAATATCCGCGCGATATGAAGCCAATCCGTCTTCCCGGAGCGTTTGTAGACCATGGATCCCAATCTGTCAAAAGCCATTGTCGATTTTTTCATGGGGATTCCCATCTTCAGCCGCATGAATGCTGAAGAGGTCAAACTTGTGGCCAAACACATGAACGTGATCGAGCTGCAACCGGGCGAAACCCTTTTTCAGGAATCCGATCGCGGCAATTTCATGTGTTTCATTGCCCACGGTGCACTGGACGTCATCAAACAGCCCGGCCGCGCCGATCAGGAAATTATCATTACCGCGGTTCGCAAAGGCCAATCCATCGGCGAAATGTCCGTCATCGAGAACATGCCCCGCTCCGCCACCATCAAGGCCCGGGACAACGCCAAGCTATTCATCCTGTCCCAGGCGGCTTTCGATTTAATCCTCTCCAAGCATTCCAATATCGGTATCAAACTGCTCAAGGGGATCACTATCCTGCTCAGCAACAATCTCCGCAAAACCTCCAGCCGTCTGGCCGATTACATGCTGCCGATCAGCTGAGGGCGGTCTTTCCGCATTCGGGTATTAAACCTGCAGCCTGATCGGCCGATAACTTTTTCCAGATGCCTGCGGCCCCTTCGTCGGGACCGGGTGTAAGAATATTTAACTCCATAGCTTGATGTCAGGCCGAATTTCTACTATAAAAAAAGTTTAAGGCGGATTGGCATTGATAATCGTTGTGGTAGACAACTAAATTGATTTGGTTGCCATGAAAGTTGGGGCGGGAACACATCGTCTAGGGTGGTTGCGAGCGGGGTTGATGACCGTGCTGATCCTGCTTGCCGCTGCGCCGCTGGCCCGCGCCGATATTTACATGTATCGGGATGCCAACGGGGTCATGCATTTCACCAATGTGCCGGTGTCCTCGAACTATCGCCTTTATATCCGCAGCAGCCAACCGCGTTTTTCCCCCTCGCCCGGCACGAAAAAATACGACCCCATCATCCAGGATGCCTCCCGGCGCTTCGGCGTCGATTTTTCCCTTCTCAAGGCCATTATCCAGGCCGAGTCCAGCTTCAATCCGGAAGCGATATCCCGTAAGGGCGCCCGGGGGCTGATGCAGATCATGCCGGAGAACTTCAAGACCCTCGATATTCGGGATCCTTTTGACCCCATGCAAAACATCATGGGAGGCGCACGCTATTTCCGCACCCTGCTGGATCGTTATCAGGGCAAAGTGGCCCTGACTCTGGCGGCGTATAATGCCGGCCCCACCATGGTCGACCGCTATCAGCGCATCCCGCCCTTTGCCGAAACCCAAGGCTATGTCGAAAAGGTGCTGCGGTTCTACAAGTATTACAAGAACGACACCTGATGCCGATCAATCCCGGCGATACCCCTCGATGCGATTCTTCGGGCCCAATCCCGAAGGCTAATCTTCCTTGAAAAGAACCTGGGCCGTGCGGCTTGGCAGGTAGAGGCTCAGTTCGTCCGTCCGTCCGTCCGGGTACCCCTCGCCGCTGAGTGTAAAGTGCTCCTGTTCCGGCGCCAGGCGTCCGTGGCCGCCGAAGGCCGGTGCATCGGTGGTCAGAATCAGGCGGTATTTCCCGGGTGGCGCGGGAAAACGGTAGTCCGTCCGCGAATGTGCCGGGTCAAAATGGAAGACAAACAGCAGGCCGTGGCGTTCAAAGACCAGCACCTTGTGGTCGTTGTGTTCAAAAAGCAAATTTCCCCAGGGCACCTCCAGGACGCGGTATTGTTTTACCAGCGCCAGCATCGCGCGGTCGAATGCCGCCAGCAATCGATATTTCAAATCCGGGTTGTCCGCCAGGTGCCACTGGCGGCGGGCATAGCGGTATGACCATTGGTTGCTCGCGCGGGGAAAATCGATCCACTCGGGATGGCCGAATTCGTTGCCCATGAAGTTGAGGTAGCCGTGCCCGGCCGTGGCCAGTGTTAACAGCCGAATCATTTTGTGCAGGGCCATGGCCCGATCGATGGCGAAATCCGGATCGTCGCGGTGCATGTGCCCGTAAATGGCGGCATCGGCCATGCGGAAAATAAGGGTCTTGTCCCCCACCAGGGCCTGATCGTGGCTTTCGGCATAGCTGATGGATTTTTCTTCCGCGCGCCGGTTGGTCAACTCGTGCCAGAGCCCCTCCATGGACCAGTCTTTGTCGGGGGTGTCCTTGGTCAAGCGTATCCAGTAATCGGGGACACCCATGGCAAAGCGATAGTCGAATCCCACCCCGCCGTCCTCCAGCGGCAGCGCCAGTCCCGGCAGGCCGCTGATATCCTCGGCGATCGTTACGGCGTCCGGATGGAGGTCATGGATGAGTTCATTGGCCAGGGCCAGGTAGACCACGGCATCTTCATCCACGTTACCCCCGAAATAATCGTCGTAGGAGGTAAAAGCCTTCTCCAGCCCATGGTCAAGATAGAGCATGCTGGTGACACCGTCGAAGCGGAAACCGTCGAAACGGTATTCTTCCAGCCAGAACCGGCAGTTGGAAAGCAGGAATTGCAGGACGGGGGACTTGGCATAGTCGAAACAGCGCGAATCCCAGGCATGGTGGAGACCTCGCGGGCCGTCGTGAAAGTACTGGTACAGGGTTCCGTCGAAACGGCTCAAGCCCTCCACTTCGTTGGAAACACTGTGGGAGTGAACCAGATCCATGACGACCCGCAGCCCCCGACGATGCGCGCCATCCACCAGGTATTTGAGGTCTTCGGGGGTGCCGAAGCGGGAAGAGGCGGCAAAGAAACTCGATATCTGATAGCCGAAAGATCCGTAATAGGGGTGCTCCTGAACGGCCATCAACTGCACCGTGTTGTAGCCGGCGGACTCGATGCGCGGCAGGACATTATCCGCAAAGTCACGGTAGGAACCGACACCTTCCCGTTCCTGGGCCATGCCCACATGGGATTCATAGATCAGGATGGGGTCGGTGGGCGGCGCAAAGCCGGGGCATTGCCAGCGATAGGGTGTTGGCGGGCACCAGATCTGGGCATTGAAAATGAGGGTGTGCGGGTCCTGAACCACGCGGCGGGCGTAAGCGGGAATCCGGTCGCCGCCCCCCCCCGGCCAGTGGACCCGCAGCCGGTAGCGTTGCCCATGTTCAAGTCGGTCCGCTGGCGCCTCGATTTCCCAGACCCCTTCACGATCGGCGGCGGGGTGAAGGGCCCAGCGCTGCTTTTCCTGCCAGTCGCTGAATTCACCGATCAGATAAACAGCCGTGGCATGGGGTGCCCATTCCCGAAAGATCCAGCTCCGGGGGGATCGATGCAGCCCGAAATAGTGATGGTTCCGGGCCGCCAGGCTCAGGTTTTCCTGCGGCGCAATCAGTGCGGCCCGGCGGGCCTTCAAAAGCTGCTGCCGGGCGACCAGTTGGGCTTCACAGGGCTGCAGCCACGGGTCGATTCGCAGCAGTCGCCGGACCCGGCGGTGAGTTCGGGAAGAAGAAGGGGTTTCCATGTCGATCCGATCCTATTCCGCGGTTTGAAGCGGGGGGTCAGGCCGGCGCGGGGCCGGGGACAATTATGGGGAGCTGGAGAGGTTTTGCGTTTGTTCGGTGG
>JAERRP010000438.1 GCA_016735415.1 Desulfobacterales bacterium
GATGTAATGTGTGATGTAATGTGTTTAAGTCCTCGCTGGCGACGCGTGGCCATGTGGCCGTCCCCTCGGCCATCTCGTGGATCGATCCGGACATCTGCGCCGGCTGTCAGACCTGTATCGGCCTGTGCCCTTACACCGCCATCGAATTTGATGAACGCCGGGGGGTATCGGTGGTGAACGAGGCCGTCTGCAAAGGCTGCGGCAGTTGCTCCGGCTTCTGCCCGAGCGGTGCCGCCCAGGTGGCCCACTTCAACAAAGAACAGATTTTTGCAGAATTCGAAGGGCTGATGGATGCACTGGAGACTGTCGGTCAATAACCTGTCCCGGCACCGTGAATCACATCGAAGTGGAGGAGCGCATGGAAAACTTTGAACCCGTCATTGTCGCATTTGTCTGCAACTGGTGCACTTATACCGCGGCCGACCTGGCCGGCACATCACGGCTGAGCTACCCTAAAAATATCCGCATGATCCGGGTCATGTGCACCGGTATGGTCGATCCCCAGTATGTGATCAAGGCCCTGCTGGAAGGCGCCGACGGCGTCCTGGTGAGCGGTTGTCACCCCGGGGATTGCCATTACATCAACGGCAATTACAAAGCCCGGCGGCGCGTCAAGCTGCTCAAGGAAATCCTGCCGCAGTTCGGTTTCGAATCGGAACGGCTGCGCCTGACCTGGATCGGTGCCAGTGACGGCATCGAGTTTGCCGAAATCATGCAGGAACTCGTAAACGAGCTCAAAACCCTGGGACCAAACCAGGCCAAACTGAAAATGGTGATTTGACCCGATGGGGCCCCATCTGCGACCCACCCGGTCGGCCCCGCAACGATAGCACGGAGGAGCCATGGCGATCACGGCAACCATTGACGTTAAGAATCAGGATCTGCTGACAAGTCTAAAGGCGTTTTGCGTGAATCTTCTGGAGCAGGAAACCATCAGTGCCATCCTGGTTCCGCAGCGGCTTCCCATGAAAAGCATGGTGATGCCCACGCTGGTGACCGATGTGGCGCATTTGGACGGTGTCGATCCGCTCTCACCCGCTTTCCCCATGAACGGCGCCAAAGTGCTGGCCAAGCTCACCCGCCGACCCTCGGGCGGCAGGATCGCGGCGGTCCTGCGGCCCTGTGAAATTCGGGCCTTCGTCGAACTCGTCAAGCTCAAACAGGCCCGCACGGAAGACGTTGTACTGATCGGCCTGGACTGCCTGGGGGCTTATCGCAATACCGACTATTTCCGTTTGGCCGGAGACGACGCCGAAGGGACCACCCGCCGCTTTTACGAAGCTGTTCTGAGCGGGAAAGGCGCCGCCCTGGAAGGCGCGGATTTAACCCCGGCCTGCCAGGCCTGCGAGGCATCCATTCCCACAGGCGCGGACATTGCGCTCGGCCTGTGGGGGGTCGACACCGGCAGCCATGTCCTGGTCCAGGGCCAGACCCCGGCAGGGGACGAATTGCTCCAGCAGATGGGCTTGTCCGCCGGTGAGGTGCCGGGAAAACGCGAGGCGGCCCTGACCCAACTGCGGGAATCCCGGGAAGCGCATCGGGACCAAATGTTTGCCGCCACAGCCGCCGCCACCGACAGTGTCGAAAAGCTGAACATCTATCTGGCCAACTGCATCAACTGCTACAACTGCCGTGTCGCCTGTCCGGTATGTTACTGCAAGGAATGCGTTTTCGTGACGGATGTCTTCAATCACGACCCGGCCCAGTACCTGCGCTGGGCCAAACACAAAGGGGCTGTCAAAATGCCCACGGACACGGTCTTCTATCACTTGACGCGCCTGACCCACATAAGCACCGCCTGTGTGGGATGCGGCCAGTGTTCCAATGCCTGTCCCAACGACATCCCGGTGATGGAACTGTTCCGGCTGGTGGCGCACCGGACGCAGAAGGCCTTTGACTACGAGGCCGGAAGGAGCGTGGCGGAGGAGCCACCATTGTCCGTTTTCAAGGAAGACGAATTCCAGGAAGTGGTCGGGCTATAGAATGGCGCCCCCCGGCATCGGCCGGGATGATCCGACAACGGCACCCCTGATGGACACCGGCGGGGGCCAGGCCTCGCAACGTGAGCACCTGGCGTGAAAACCGGCACACCCCCGCGCCGGAACGAAACACCCGGTTGAGAGGTCATTATGCAGACGAAAATCGGCAAGGCACTTGTCATTGGCGGCGGCATCAGTGGGATCCGCGCGGCACTGGACCTTGCGGAGTTCGGCTATGGGGTCACCCTCATCGAACGCTCCCCCCATATCGGCGGCATTCTCAGCCAGCTGGATTACCAGTTCCCGACCGATCGCTGCGGCATGTGCAAAATGCTTCCCCTGGTGGAGCGGGATTCCAGTTCGCAGTTCTGCCTGCGCAAGGGGCTGTTTCACGAAAACATCGATATCAAACTCTCCACCGAGCTGGCATCGGTGGAGGGCGAACCGGGTCATTTCAATGTCACCCTGCGGCAGGAAAACAACCCGGTAAACCCGGACCTCTGCATCGGTTGCGGAAAGTGCGTCGATGTCTGCCCGGTGGATGTGGCCGACAGTTTCAATGCCGGCCTGGCCACCCGCAAGGCCATCTATCTTCCGGTCCCGCATGCCATTCCCAACGCCTATCGTGTCGACACCGCCGTCTGCACGCAGTGCGGCGCCTGCCAGGACGTATGTCCCACCGGCGCAATCCGATTGGTGGACGAGGGCCGTAAGAACTTTAATATTCTGGTGGTAGACGATGAACTGATCGTGCGGGACTCTCTCAAGGAATGGCTCGAGGGGGAGGGAGGATTCCATGTCAGCATGGCGGAAAGCGGTTCGGAAGCGCTGGAACATATCAAGAGCGAAACCTGCCATCTCATGCTGCTGGATATCAAAATGCCCGGCATGGACGGGGTCGAAGTGCTCCAGAAAGCCCGGGAGCTGTTTCCCGACCTGTCCGTGGTGATGATGACCGCCTATGCCACGGTCGAAACCGCCGTGGAGGCCATGAAAATCGGTGCCCGGGACTATCTGATCAAACCGTTTGATCCCGACGCGCTGATTCCCAAAATTATTCAAATCTATCAGGCCCTGAGTACGCCCCCCGGTCCTGCATTGGAAGTGGGGGCCATCGTGATGAGCGGCGGCACCAGTTACTACGACCCCTCCGAGGGTGTAAACACTTACGGTTACCGGATATTACCGGATGTCGTCACGAGCATCGAATTCGAACGTCTGCTCAGCGGTACCGGGCCCTCCGGTGGCAAGCTCGTGCGGCCGTCGGACGGCCGTCCCATCACCCGCATTGCCTGGCTTCAGTGTGTCGGCTCCCGGGATCTCCAGAGCGATGCGGATTTTTGTTCGAATATCTGCTGCATGTACGCCATCAAGGAAGCCATGGTGGCGCGCGAACGCGCCGCGCGTACAGGCGCCCGTCTGGATACGTCCATTTACTACATGGACATGCGAACCTTCGGCAAAGCGTTTCAGCGTTATCGCGACCGGTCCGAAACGGCGGGCGTTGCTTTCAAACGCGGACGCGTTCACACCGTTGAGCCGGACCAGGCGGCCAACGATCTCCAGCTCCGCTGGGTTGACACGGAGGGCGTTGTTACGGTCGACCATGCCGATCTGGTGGTCCTGAGTGTCGGTCAGCGCCCGGCCGAAGGGACCCGGGAATTGACGGAAACGCTGGGAATCGGCCTCAACCCCTGGGGTTTCCCCCAGACGGAACCGTTTTCGTTGACCCGCACCGAGCGCGACGGCGTTGTTGCTTCGGGCTCCTTTGCCGGACTGAAAGATATCAGTGAATCCGTGATTCAAGCCAGCGCTGCGGCCCTGGCAGCCTCGAAGACCATCCATGGCGCCGGGGGCAGTATCGGCCTCAAAGACCACCAGGCACCGGTTTATGAGGATGTCGCCCGCCAGTTGCCGCGCATCCTGGTAGCGCTCTGCACCTGCAACGATACCGTCACCGAGGGGCTGGATCAGGCGGCTCTGGTCAAAAACCTGCAGAGCGACCCGGCCGTCAATCAGGTTCATTTTCTCGATCACACCTGCACCGCCGAAGGTTGGGAGCAGCTGACCGACCTGGTCAAACAGCACCGGCCCAACCGTCTCCTGATCGGCGCGTGCCTGCCTTATGTCTATGCCCGCAAATTGAAGAAGCTGGGCCGTGAAGTATCCCTGGACCCGCGCTTGATGGAGGTGGCTGACATTCGTTCACCGGTTTTTCAATCGAATGC
>JAERRP010000112.1 GCA_016735415.1 Desulfobacterales bacterium
AAATTTACCCGATCACAAAAATATTCCCGGCTTTACCCGGTGCACAGCCTTCCCCTCTCCCGCAATGGCAGGGAGGTACGGATTTGCATGGCACTCGTCCTGTCCCCCCTCCTTTAATGCTGAAATCGAATACAATCGGGGTGGGATTTGTGAGTTTTCACCGGTAAATAAGTCACGACAGGTACTGAAAGGGGGGGCTGTGACAACCAAAACGAGTCTGCCCGGGACTAAAGCCCCCCCTTATCCCCCGGCTGAAAAATTGGACATCAAAATTTGTTGTTTTCTTTATGCATCCCACTATTTTACAAATATTCTATCTTTACAGATAGTTGTCAAATACTGAAATGATATTTGGTCGGGCTCCTAATAATATAAGAGGGGTGTACCATATCGTGTATATGCTTTTTAATTACCTACCATATATACAAATTTTTAACCTTCAATATTTGGAGATTCATTAGTTTATCACTTGGTTACAATAAGTTAGATTGACAGTGGATGGTATTAAACCGTGGTGGCATAACCATTACCATCGAACGGCTTTATCCTTGAGCCTTTCCGGGCGTTTATGTTATGAACGCCCCCAATCCGGCCTGAAACGGCTTCACTAGAAAGGTGTATTCATGATCAGAATCAACGAAAACTACCTGAAGCTTCAATCATCTTATCTTTTCAGCAAAATTGCCAAACGGGTAACAGCCCATCAGGATGCCCATCCCGGGGTTGAAGTTATCAAACTGGGCATCGGCGATGTCACTTGTCCTCTGCCGCCGGTATGCGTCAAAGCCTTTCATGAAGGCGTGGACGCCATGGCGGCTGAAGCCACGTTTTAAGGCTATGGTCCCGAGCAGGGATATCCTTTTTTACGTGAGGCCATCGCAATACAAGATTTTCAGGGCCGCAACGCCGACATCCACAGTGACGAAATATTTGTAAGCGATGGCGCCAAATGCGACACCGGCAATATCCAGGAAATATTTGCCACCGACATCAAAGTGGCCATACCGGATCCGGTCTATCCCGCCTACCTCGATACCAACGTGATGGCCGGACGCACCGGGGTTTCCAAAGAGGGGCGTTATGACGGCATTGTTTACATGGCATGCCGTGCGGACAACGGGTACCTCCCCGCTTTTCCGACGGAACCGGTGGATCTGATTTATCTGTGTTTCCCCAACAACCCGACCGGCGCCACCATTTCAGCGGCCGGCCTGAAAGAATGGGTGGATTTTGCCCGAGACAACAAAGCCTTGATTCTTTTCGACGCCGCTTACGAGGCCTTTATCCGTGACGATCGGCTGCCGCGAACGATTTACGAAATCGAGGGCGCCCGGGAGGTGGCCATCGAATTCCGCAGTTTTTCCAAAACGGCCGGTTTCACCGGCACGCGCTGTGCCTACACGGTGGTGCCCAAATCCTGCCGGGCCTTCGATGCCGAAGGCCACCTGCAGCATGTCCATACCCTCTGGCACCGGCGCCATTCGACCAAGTTCAATGGCGTCTCCTACCCGGTTCAATGTGCGGCCGCGGCGGTCTACAGTCCGGAGGGCCAGGCCCAGACGCGCGAACTCGTTGATTATTATTTAAAAAATGCGGAAATTATCCGTAAGGAAATGACCGGGTTGGGCTACCAGCTCGTCGGCGGGGAGAATTCACCTTATATATGGATCGATACGGGTGAAGATGCCTGGGCCTTCTTTGATCAGCTTCTCAGCAAAGCGGGGGTGGTGACCACGCCAGGCCCCGGTTTCGGCCGTTGCGGCCAGGGCCACATCCGAATCAGCGCTTTCAACAGCCTGGAAAAAGTGAATACCGCCATGGAGCGGATCAAGACCGCGCTTCAATAGTGCGCGCAGGAGTGTTTCGACGGCGCATCGCCCATCAATCTCAATGATGCGCCTTGTATTCTTACCAAAACCCGGTGCCTATCTCAGTTTCAGTTTATTTTTTCCGCTACCCGCAGATCAGAAGAAAACACCCATATTGTTCATCATGCCTTCACCGGAACAATTGGCAAAATTGTGTTTTTAAGTCGCAAAGCAAACCATTGGTCATTTGTATGACCAAACTTTGCTGTCACCGTTAACAGCAGGGTCTACGGTTGACAAAAACGAATGCCTGTGCTGATCTTTCCCGAAAATACCATCTTTGGACAAAAGGCCTTCGGCATGACACTTTTTCACTGCCAGACAATTGGAATGAACTGGCGCATGGTATTCCTGACCGCCCTGGTCGGGATCATCGGATGGATGGGGGGATGCGCGGATGTGCTTGCCCAGGAGAATGTCGTTCAGATCCGCCTGACCAACCGCCATGTCAGTGAAGTTCTGCCATTGGCACAGCCGTTGATCAGTCCCGCTGGATTCATTTCTGCGGATGCGCGCACGAATTCGCTGATTGTGATCGACAATCCGGATGCTATCGCACGAATCCGGGATCTGGTGCAACGGGTTGACCAGGCTGTTGCGCAGTTGAAAATTCGCGTCCGCTACGAAAGTGCGGAATCGAACGCGAATCGTGAGGCCCGTGTCGCGGGCCAGGTCAAAGCGGGCCGCACCACCGTCGAAGGTGGTAAAGACTCCGTCGACGGCGAGGGTGTCGATGCCGGGCTTGCCGCGGGGCACAGCCGGACCCAACGACAGAGTGATTACGTAATCCGGGTTCGATCCGGTAACACCGCCTATATCGAGGCCGGCTACGACGTACCGTATCGTAAGCGCTGGCAGCAATTAAGCCGCCAATACGGGTATATTCCCGACTCGGTCGTTTTTCAGCGCGTCGCTTCGGGTTACGTTATCCGGCAGGTC
>JAERRP010000501.1 GCA_016735415.1 Desulfobacterales bacterium
ATTCGCGGATCGAGACGATGCGCTGGGCATACGCGGCCGCGATTGCCGTTGCCCTGATCGGTGGTTTTGTGCTGCTTGCCTGGCTGAACCGGAGTCGGCAGAAGAAACATCTGCAGATTCGGAAAGAAATGGCAACCATGGATCGGATCGGCCCTTATGTGTTGAAAAGGAAAGTGGCCATGGGGGGAATGGCAGAGCTTTTTCGGGCCGATTATCTTCGTGAGGACGGTTTTCGGCGCCGGGTGGCCGTCAAGCGCATTCGTCCGCATCTGGCCGACAACGCCGACTTCATCAGGATGTTTACACGGGAGGCCCGCCTGGCCGCACTGCTGCAGCACCCCAATATCGTCCAGATCTTCGATTACGGAAAAATCGACAAGGCCTATTTCATCGCCATGGAGTATATCGACGGGAAAAATCTCGGTGAAATCCTGGCAACCATGAAAATCGGACTCCCGGTGGATCAGGCAGTTTTCATCGCCAGCGAGATTTGCAAGGGGCTGGATTACTCCCATTCCCGGATCGATGATGAAACCGGTACCCCCCTCCGCATTGTCCATCGGGACATCAGTCCCCCCAACATACTGATTTCATGCGAAGGCGAGGTGAAAATAAGCGACTTCGGCATATCCAAGGCGCAGTCCGAGCCCAATCATACCCAAGCGGGCGTTATCAAGGGTAAACTGGCCTATATGTCTCCCGAGCAGGCCCTGGGTCAGCCCTTGGATTGCCGGGCCGATATTTTTGCGCTGGGGCTTTTATTCCATGAGTCCCTGACGGGTATTCGGGTCTACCGTTTCAATAATGAAATTGAAGCGATCCGGGAACTCCCCCAGAGAGATATCGAACCCCTGACGGAAATTATCAGGCAGATTCCGGAAGAACTGAACCGAATCGTCATGAAATGCCTGGAAAAGGATCGGGACGCCCGTTACCAGAGCGCCGCCGAAGTCTATGCCGACCTGACGGCCTTCCGCAGAGAATCGCAGATGACCTACGATGCCGCCGATCTTTCAATCTTCATGCGCGAACGCCTGACGGAAGGCGATGATACCGATTGTGTGGTCTAATCCGGAGGACCGCTCACCCACCTTTTTTGCCCGGGGCTGATAGCGCGAATGCTTTTTGCCAGCACCGTATTTCTGTTTGCCTTTCTACCGGCCGTTATCCTGGTGTACTACACGGTACCGGACCAACCCACCAAGCGCGGTCGCAATTTTGTCCTTCTGATTTTCAGCTATCTCTATTATCTTTACGGGGCGGCCTCATTCCTGCCGGTTTTCATGCTCTCCACCCTGGGGGATTTCGGCCTGGCCCGCCTGATCGAAAGCGACCGTCGCCGCAAGCGGCTGTGGCTGATCCTTTCGCTGGTCATCAATCTTGGGCTTCTGGCCTACTTCAAGTACGCTAATTTTTTCATTAACGAAGTCGGCATCCTGCGGGCCCAGTGGGGGCTGCCCGCCCTGACATGGGTCGAGGTCCTGCTCCCGATCGGCATATCCTTTTTCACCTTTCAAAAACTGAGCTATGTGATCGATGTATACCGGGGCGATACCACCGCTCTGAGAGATCCGCTGGATTTTGCCCTTTATGTGGCCATGTTTCCTCAATTGATCGCGGGACCGATTGTGCGCTTCCAGGAAATCCGGTTGCAGTTGAGAGAGCGCCGTGAAAACTGGGAGCGTTTTTTCTCCGGTACCGTACGCATCTGCTGGGGGTTGGCCAAAAAAGTCCTGATCGCCGAAACCTGCGGCCGCTTTGCCGATACGATCTTCGCCCTGGGGCCGTCCATGCTGGATACTAAAACGGCCTGGCTGGGGGCTGTAGCGTACACGCTCCAGATCTATTTCGACTTTTCGGGCTACGCGGATATGGCCATCGGGCTGGGACTCCTGTTCGGGTTCGTCCTGCCGGAGAATTTCAAGCGGCCCTATTCCGCCGTCAGCATAACGGATTTCTGGCGGCGCTGGCACATCTCGCTCAGCCGCTGGTTTCGTGACTATCTCTATATACCGCTGGGCGGTAATCGCCACGGTACCGCGAGGGCCTGTCTCAACATGGCGGTGGTATTTGTACTCTGCGGGTTATGGCACGGCGCGAACTGGACCTTCCTGGCCTGGGGTATTTATCACGGTCTGTTTTTAATTATCGAACGCCTGACCGGTTTGCGGCGAATGCCGGCCCGTCGATGGGTTGTCACCCGGCGGGCGGTCACGCTTCTGATCGTGACCGTGGGCTGGGTTCTTTTCCGCGCGGCTGATTTCGGGCAGGCGGCCGGATTTCTATCCGCCATGTTCAGCTGGCGTGACCTGCCGCTGGCCTATGACCTGAGCCTGCGGCTCAATCCCTGGGATCTCGGAATCCTTCTCGGCGCCGCGACAGTGTTTGTGCTGCCGCCCGATTTTTCGGGCTTCCGGTTAGTGGCCGAGGAAAGGCATGTCCAGCCGACGGTCGCTGCAGTGGTGCTGATATTGATCGTATTACCCTTGTGCGGACTTTTGATCATCAGCAGCCCGGCGGCCCCGTTTATTTATTTCAGGTTCTAATGGCCATGTTCAAGAAATCCTTATCACTGCTTTTTATCCTGATGCTGCTCACACCGGCGGTGGTGTGGCTGTCCACGGGACCATCTTCGGATATCCGGCAAGAACCCGGCCCGGTGGCTTTTCCCCGCCCCGACGGACAGGCCTTGTTCAAGAACGACTATTACCGCGCCCTGGATCGATACATAAATGAACAGTTCATCTTCCGGGATCGGGTGATCTTCATTAAAAACTGGTTGGATTTCAAGTTTTTCAGCAAAACGGAGCGCGGCGATATCCATGTGGGACGCCAGGGCTGGCTTTTTCGACGCATCGACGTGGAAAACCACATCCAGGATGTCTGCGCCGAGGACGGGTCCATCAGCAGATTGCTGCTCGAACTGCACGCCCTTGAAAACGTGATCGAAGCTTCCGGGCGGCGCTTCAGGTTTCTGGTGGTTCCGAGCAAGGTCTCGATTTATCCGGAGTATATCGGTTGGGTACCCCTTCCGGCTGAAGGGCGCTGCAGTGCCTACGATTTGTTCCGGGAAGCCCATCGGACCCATCCGCTTAAAAACTGGGTAGCGCTGGAAGCACCGATCCTCGCCAGCAAATTTGGATCGCACCTCCTGTATGATCCAACCGCCGCCTACTGGAACGGGCGCGGAGCGGCCGTGGCGGCGGATGTCCTGCAGCGAAATTTTTTCAATGTGAATACGTTGTCGCCGGTTTTGGCGACGGCGGGTCGTTCCGATGACCTCGAACGGCAGTTGCTGGGGCTCTCGAAGCCCTCCCCCCTGGGCACGCTGCGCCACCTGACAGGCCTGCAGGCCGAAGGTCTGGGCCGTAGCCTTGTCTATGCTGACGCCGGTATTGAGCGCCTGCTGCCGTATCTTTTACAAATGACACAGCGGCTGGACCTCCTATCCAGCGAGACGATACCGTCCGGGCGGATCGGAGAAGATTTAGGCGCCTTCGACACTATTCTGATACAGACCACCGAATCCGGGATTCAGGACCTGCGGATCGATCTGGACCGGATCTTCGATCAGCTATCCGATGAAGCCGTGTGGGCGACACATGCACCGGTGGACTTGAAATTCGCCCGGCCGATGGCCCATACCGCCCTGAATTTGAGTGCCAGGGGCCTGGAAGTGAAATCGCTGGGGTCGCGATCCGCCTTTGCGCTCGTTGATCTGCCCGGGTCCTACCGGGGCTGTTTTCGCGTCCTGCGACTGAATCTGACGGTGCTTCAACCGGACGTCATGACGGTGACCTACCCCGCGAATCCGCTGTTGCGCGTGGCGAAATCTCTTCACCCCGGCCGTTTTAATCTTTATCTGCCGCTACCGGTTAAATCCAGGGTATCCCTGCGTTTCCACCCTGGCCGCCAGGCCGGTCTGCTGGTGCTGCACAAAGCCGAGATCATCGGCTTTCCCAAAAGCGGGGCCGCCGCCTGCGGACAGTCGTCCGGGATTGACAAAGCAGGCATCATGATGGTCGACACCTCCGCTTCCCCCAATGCCAATTTAGCCCGTTCCACTTTGCCTTCCCGATTATCCGGAGCGCTGTCGTCCCGAAGCACATCCCCTGGAGCCGGTGGTGTTTCGGGGAAAACCGTGGAGAAAACCAATCCCCTTCCGGCCAATGCACAGGAGGCCAAACAGGTGCCAGCGCCGGCCCGGCCCGCTACCGGCACCATCGCCCTGAATGATTTTTCAGACGGGCGTATTTTTCAGCGGCAGAACCGGCAGGCCGATATCATCGTGTCCGGGGTCTATACGGGATCGATTTCCGGCATCCAAGCGCGGGTGATCCGGCAGGGCGGCATCGACCAGGTGGTTCCCTGGACCGTGATCGATGAGGCCCCCCGCAACGGCATTTTTCTGGGCCTGCTGCCCCGGGTGCCGGAAGGCGGGTGGTACGCCCTGGAAGTGCGTGCGGTCGATGATCACAGCCTCCTGTCAAAGGGGAAAAACCGCTGGGGGATCGGTATCCTGATGGCCTGTATCGGGCAGTCCAACATGAGGGAATGGTTTCATACCGGCACCGACCTTGAAGCGCATCCCTTCCTGCGTTGGTACACCGGGAGTGGCTGGCACGAACCGGGTCGCCGGGGAAATGGGGCCATCGCCTGCGGCAACCGCATTATCGCCCGCACGGGCGTGCCGGTTGGGCTGATTGAATACGCGGTCAACGGATCGGGACTGCACCGCAAGGCCGACTGGGGTACGGGGTACTGGGAAGACACCCGTCCGAAATCGATTTATCGGCGCTTTGTATCCCGTGTGGCCGCCACGGGCGGGCGGCTGGAATTTGTCCTCTGGATTCAGGGAGAGGCCGACGCTGCCCGGGGCAACGTGACCCGTGAGGACTACCAGGCCGCCCTGACCCGCTTTATCACCCGCCAGGTGCGTCGGGATATCGCCAACGCTTCGGCCCAACCGCAACTTCCGTTTCTGGTGGCTGCGATGGTCAAACGTCCGGGCGGGCTCAACGTGCCGCACCAGGCCATTCGCGAAGCCCAGCTGGCGGTTACCGAACAGGTGGTGCAATGTTACCTGGCCGCAACCACCCTCGATTTGAAAAACCGGGGCAAACAGCACCTGGCACCGCAAGCCTACACCACCATGGGAAATCGGGTCGCCCAGACCGTACTGTATGTTCTGGGGCTGGAAGACTTCTATCGCGGCCCCAGGGTCGCGACCGTCCGTCAAAGCGGCGAACTGGCCCTGGATGTTACCCTTCGGCATTCCGGAGGAACCGATATCACTCCGGAAACCGGCATTACCGGCTGGGAAATCATCGATGCGGCCGGTGCCGCGCCCATCCAGAAAGTTTTCCGCCAAGCCCCCCGCACGATCCGGATTCTCCTGGGTCGTGCCCTGCAGGGTCAGGCCGAGGTGCGCTACCTGTACGGCGCCAGACCGGACGCGCGCCGGGCGCTGCGGGACAATGCTTCCCCCCGCCTGCCCCTGGAAGCCTTTCGCGGTGGGGTTTCTCCCCCGTCGGCACCGCCTGATAAAACGGCACCCGAAGCGGTCACGCAATAAAAAGTATGGAGGGATTGGGTCAGCAGTGGTTCGCCTGGAGATGAGGGCTTAGTCGTCGTTTTTGATCAGTTCGTAAATGGCCTTGTCTTTAACACTGAGGTTTTGTCCCTGCTCGTACAGTTTGTCCAGGAAGTAATGGTAGAAGTCGTGGCGCAGGCTGTCGCGATTGGCGGTGACGAACCAGCGGTTGCGCGTCCAGATGACCGGGGAGTGGTCGGGGCGTTCCTTTTCGAACATGCCCACCAGGGCCTCGGACTGATCAACGATGATGTCGATGGATTCCCCGCCGAGTTTGTCGCGCAGGTCTTCCGCCTGCGGATGGGTTACCTGAATGTCGAAGGTGGGGGGGATGGTGCCCATGGCAATCAGGCGAACGCCGACACCCCGCTCGGCCGTCTTGCGGATCGTCGTTTCCAGACGCTTCCAGGCCGCGGGGAAAAGGCGCAGGTAGATTTCCTGCCGGGCGGATTCAATGATTTCAGCCGCTTTGGCCAAAACCGCTTTGCGGCCTCTCAGGGCCATCAGGTATTCATAATCGGTCTCCTGGGTGATTGATTCGAGCTGTTTTTCAAGCTGATTCAGGTTGGACTCAAACTGGCTGCGGAAGCGGGTTTTCAGCTCTTCAAAGGGCAGCGGCACGTAGCAGCCTTTTTCAATTTCGAAGACGATTCCCTTCTTGAGCAGGCTCCGCAACACATCATAAATCCGCGAACGGGCAATCCCGGAACGTTTGCTCAACTGGGAACCGTTCGACGGATGCTGGGCCACGAGCGCGAGGGAGCAGGCGGATTCGTATTTGCTGAAGGCGAAATCTCTGAGCAGGCTGGTAATGTCCACTGATCACCCTCCTCCGGCGTCGGTGAAATGGTCGATGATGGCAAGTAAGCCGGGCCGTTAAAAATGCACGGCCGTCAAAGGCGCGCCGTCCACCGGCCCCTTCTGCCGATGAATGGTCTCGATCCGGTCTTATCGGATTCGGGAGTAAAAGGTCAACCGGGGAGCGGTTGACGCAAGCGCCGCAAAGGACCATGGGCGAAAGGGGCGGAAAGACCGGGCCGTGTTTGATTGACAATCAGCCGGATTCGAATTATGTTGCTACATAGATAGCAACACAATTCAGGAGGTCGTCATGTTCTGCGCATTCAACCCTTCGGAGCAGGCTCCGGTTTTCGGTTTTTCCAATCTGGATGATGAAAAGATTCTGGCCCTGGAGGACGATTTCGGGGCCCACCATTACGAGCGCTTGAATGTGGTGGTGCGCCAGGCTTGCGGCAGCTGGATCACCGACATCAAGGGCAAACGCTACCTCGACTGCCTGGCCGCCTATTCGGCCGCCAATCCCGGCCACCATCATCCCAGGATCGTCAATGCCCTGATCAAGGCCCTTCTGGGGAATTATGCCTCCGTGATTTCCAACGTCGTTTATACCGACCCGCTGGGTGTTTTTCTGGAGCGCCTGGCTGAATTCGTGCCCCCGCTGGCGCCGCGCTTCGGCCTGGCGGGTAATAAAGTCCTGCCCAAAAACGGTGGGGTCGAATCCGTCGAGACGGCCATCAAGATGGCGCGCTTTTACGGATGGAAAGTCAAAGGCATCCCGGACGGCAAGCAGGAAATCATCGTTTTCGACAACAACTTTCACGGGCGCATGATAACGGTGGTGTCCTTTACCTCGGTGGACAAATATCGTCAGGGGTTCGGCCCCTTGACCCCCGGCTTCGTGTCGGTCGAATACGGCAATATCGAGGCGGTCGAAGCCGCCGTCAATCCGAATACCTGCGGCATTCTGGTCGAACCCATGCAGGGCGAGGGGGGCATGCGGGTGCCGCCGCCCGGTTTTCTCCAGGGACTGCGGGACATCGCCGACCAGCATGACCTGCTGCTGCTGTTTGACGAAATCCAGGTTGGTCTGGGTCGCAGCGGCCGCAAATTCTGTTTCGAACACGATGGGGTCGTTCCCGACGGACTGGTGCTGGGGAAAGCGCTTTCCGGAGGTCTGGTGCCCCTTTCCGCCTTCGTGACCCATGCCCGCCTGATGGACATGGCCTTCCAGAAAGGCTCGGATGGCTCCACTTTCGGCGGCTATCCCCTGGCCTGTGTCGCGGGCGTGGCGGCCCTGGATGTTTTCGAAGATGAAGCGCTGGCGTTGTCGGCCGAGCGCCAGGGGGAAAAACTGCGGCGGGAAATCGACCGGATCGCCGCACACTCCCCCCACGCGAAAGAAGAGCGCGGCCGCGGGACAGGCAGT
>JAERRP010000815.1 GCA_016735415.1 Desulfobacterales bacterium
TTCGTGGCCGAGTCCAACACCGGCATTCCTTCAGGCGAAGACTTCAACAACGACGGCGACACCACCGATCCGGAGGACGCCTTCGGCTACGGTGTGTTCCCCGGACAATACGGCATGCTCCTGCTCTCCAGGGTTCCCATCGACACGGACAATGTGCGCACCTTCCGGAACTTCCTGTGGAAGGAGATGCCGGGCAACGTTATGCCCGCCGGCTACTATTCACCGGCAGCAGAAGACATATTCCGGCTCAGCTCCAAGAGCCACTGGGACGTGCCCATCGAGGTCAGCGGCCAGACCGTTCATGTTCTGTGCAGCCATCCCCCCCCGCCGGTTTTTGACGGACCGGAGGATCGCAATGGCCGCCGCAATCACGACGAAATCCGTTTCTGGGCCGACTACGTTACCCCGGGCCAGGATGGGTACATCTACGATGACAACAGCACCTACGGCGGCTTGGACGCGGACCGGCGCTTCGTGATCCTGGGCGACCAGAATGCCGACCCGGACGAGGGCGACAGCTATAACAACGCCATCAACCAACTGTTGTTAAACACCAACATCAACACATCGCCGGTGCCGACCAGCATCGGTGCGGTGGATTTCGGCATCGATGATGACGACACCGCTTCCTGGGGCCTGCGGGCCGACTACGACCTGCCCTCGATCTACGGTCTGGCGATCCGGCAGGGCGAGGTGTTCTGGCCGGTGTACACCGACGACATCTTCTATCTGGTGGATGCCGATGCCAGTTCCGATCACCGCCTGGTCTGGATGGATCTGTCTGTGATCCCCGATGCCATAGACGGTGACATCGATAGCGACGGCGATGTGGACCGCGATGACATGATGATCATCCGGGGCCATCTGAACCAGCCGGCCTCGGTCTGCCCGGCATGCGACATCGACGGGGACGGCACCATCACGGTGTTGGACGTACGCAAGCTGGTGACCATCTGCACCTGCCCGCGGTGCGTATGTCCGTAGACAATCATAGCCCTTCAGCGGCCGGAAGCCTGGTTTCCGGCTGCTGAACATTCAATAATTTTTCGAAAACGTTTTTTTCACTTAACCGGAAAGGAGAAGTATCATGTTTTCACCCAAAAGATGGCTATTGGCGATCCTGTTGTTAAATACTGTTCTTTTTACTGCGGCACCGGCCGTGGCGGCCCCAAGGCCGTTTGAAGTCGATGTCACCATTTCCGGGCTGGGAGGTTTCGACCTGGGCGCCTTCGACCTCAATGTCAACTACGATGATGCACTGTTGGCGGTTGATTCCTACACGCTCACCGGAGAACTGGGGAGTTTTGCCGGGCCGGACCCCGCGTATCCGGATGCAGCGGATTGGAGCCTCGGTGATGACAGTTCGGGAATCGTGAACCTTGCCGTGATTTCCTATCTTGAAGATTTCAGCACTCAGCCGGATGCCTTCACCCTGGCAACCCTGACCTTCACCGGTGACTCGACCGGGTTGGCCGACATCAGCCTGTCCGATATCATTCTTTCCGATGATTTCGGCGATCCGATTTCGTTTACCGTCAGCGGTACCGACATCAATGCCGTGCCGATCCCCGGGGCTGCCTTACTGCTGGGATCCGGCCTTGTCGGTATCGTCGGCCTCCGCAGGCGCGCCCGGAAGTAGTTACCAACACACCTGAAACGTTATATGGGGTGGGGTCGCAACGGCCCTGCCCCTACAATCTCGTTTATTCTGTCTTATCAATAAGAAAGAACATAAATGAGGAACCAAAATGAAAAAATTACTCTTGACAGCTGTTTTGACCCTGGCGCTGGCAACTTTCGCCCAGGCCGCCGACTTCCGGGTCACCCCTTACCTGCAGCATCCCACCATGGACGGCATGACCGTGCTGTGGCTGTCCGAAACCCCGGAGCCCGGATCGATTGAGGTGGCGGGTGTCGGAACCTTTTCCAGTACCCCCGTACTTGCAGATAAACTGGCCTATCATCCGGATGAAATCAGCAAACACTTCGGCGGTGTTGATCCTGGAACACCGTACCTGCACCGGGTGCGCGTCGACGGTCTCAGCCCCGGCACAACCTATGACTACACTGTTCGTCAGGTAGATTCGGCATTTACGGGAACAATGAAAACCGCACCCCGGAGAAATTCGGATGTTCGGTTCATCGTCTATGCCGATTCGGAAACCGAACCGGAGTCCACGGGCAAGACCAGGCGCAACTCAGAACCATTTGGTAACTTCGACCGCCAGTACTGGCTGGACCAGACCGACGGCTACATGATCAATATCCAGTCCATGGCGTCGCGCAATCCGGATTTCATCGCCATTGCCGGTGATATTGGCGAATCGGGCAACGAACAACGTGACTGGGACGAATTCTGGGAACATAATGCCGGCCAGTACAACGATATCGCCGGCAGCGTGCCCATTTTTCCGGCGGTCGGCAATCACGAGAACCATTCCGGCGGTGACGGCGGTGGAGGTTTTTATACCACACCGCTTGCCAAGGATGCGTTGGCCAGATACCGAGCCTATTTCGAAACCCCGGATAACGGTTCAGGCAAGACGGAGCACCAGGACCGGTATTACCGGGTTGATTATGGCCCGATCACCTACATCACCATTGACGGCAGCAACGGCAGCCCTCATCAAACCAGGCAGGACACCAACTGGTATCTGCTCGGTGAAGGCGAAACCTCAAACGACAACCCGGAATGGGGGGAGGGTGAGGCCCCTGATTTCAACCCCGGCTCCACGCAGTACCAGTGGCTGGAGGAACAACTTGCCGACGCGCAGAAAAAAAGTCGATTCACTTTTGTTCAGTTTCACCACAGTCCCTACTCGGTCGGCCCCCATGGTTTTAATCCGGGAGAAGGCGGTCAGAGCAATGGCGAGGACATGCAATCCGGGGTGCCCATGCGCGTGTTGACCTCTCTGTTTAAGAAATACGGCGTTGATGCAGTCTTCGCCGGACACGACGAGATGTACGAACACTCACTGGTGGACGGTGTTCATTTTTTTGACATCGGCATCGGCGGTGACGGCCTCCGCGGACCGTACATGGGAGAAGACGGAAAGTTCGAGCTTCCGAGCAACAACTCGTATCAGCTCTTCCTGGCCCATCTTGATGCTCCTGAAATCTGGTCCGGCAACCAGCTTACCGATGGCGGCAAACATTATGGTCACCTCGAAGTGAACGTGACGTTTGAAGCCGGCGAGTGGCGGGCAGAGGTGACGCCCGGCTATGTTTTTCCGATGATGGATGAAAGCGGTGAAGTCATACGTGATAGCTCCGGCCGACCTCTCTTCGAACGTCGCATTTACGATGATGTGACCCTGATGAATCGGGCCATATCAGATCTCGACGACGACGGCGACACGGACCGCGATGATATCGCAATAATCCGGCAGCACCTCCGCCAGCCGGCTGAAAACTGCCCCAACTGCGACATCGACGGCGACGGGAGCATTACCATCCTGGATGCCAGAAAAATTGTCAGGATGTGCACCCGCCA
>JAERRP010000078.1 GCA_016735415.1 Desulfobacterales bacterium
AGCACTTTTTTTCGGTGCCTTTCCCATCTTCTTTGCGACCCCGGTGGTGATACCCATGCTGGGCCTCTCCGCTGGAGAAAGCGCCGCCCTGGTCGGCGGCATTTTGCTGGCGGTCGAAGTGCTCTGGTTTGCCAGCATACCGCTTTTAGGTAAGGAGGGCTTCAAGGCGGTGAAGCAGCGTACCTTTGGCTGGTTCAAGCTCTCCTCCGCCCCGGTCAGCCGGGCACGTCACCAGTTCGGTGTGACCTTGCTGTTCGCCAGCATCCTGCTCGACGTGTTGTTGAACCTGATTATGGTGGGCACAGATTTTCTTGTGCAAGGGGCGGATGTACCGACAAAACAGCTGCTCGGTCTTAGCTTCAGTCAGCAGGCCACTGTTTATATTACCATTCAGGTACTCACCACTGTCGGCATTGTCGTCGCCCTGTTTGTCCTTGGCGGCGACTTCTGGGAGCGTCTGAAAAAAGCCTTTGAATGGCATGAATAGACTGAATACTTGTTTCAAATTTCAAACGTTTTTGAGGACGACAAAAGGAATGAGACGAATGAAACATTTTACAACGACAGTCGTTATTCTTTGTTTAATATTGGTGTACGCCATCGCGTTGTGTTCCGATAAACCCGGTGGCGATGAACCCGGTGGCGGGGCCGCCGAGATGGCGCGTAAGCTGCAAGTCCCGCTGGCCAATATCAAAGCCGTAATGACGGAAAACTCCATCGGTTTCAATACCGGCGATGACGAAGGGACGTCATACGGAGCTCAGATCCAGCCGGTGTACGCGATCGATCTGCCGGATATGGGCTTTACCTTCCTTCCCCGGGCCGTTATTCCGATCACGGGACTTGAACCGGGAACGAAAACACGGATCACGGGGGAAGATGGGAACCCGACGCCTTCCGGATCGAGCAGGGTCTGGGGATTGGGGGACAGCGTGCTGCAGCTTTTTTTCGCACCTCATACCAAAAGCAATTGGAAATTTGGCTTTGGTCCGCAATTTTCGCTTGCCACCCATACCAATAGTGACCTTCGGCGGCCCGATTGGGGTGCCGGCGCTGCCGGTGTCGTCGTGGGCAATATATCAGAGAATATCAGCTTCGCCGGTATTGTAGGCAATCTCTGGTCATTTGACGGTGATTTTAACTCCGCCATGATCCAACCCATGTTGTTTTACAATTTCGAATCCATCCCTGGTGCATACTTGGCCTACAACGCTGTGATCAGCGCGGACTGGAAAGCCGACTCCGACAACATCTGGACCGTGCCGCTGGGCCTTTCCATCGGCAGAACCTTTGATATGGGCGACAGCAATGGGCTGGATGTGATGATCGGGCCCTACTACAACGTCGTACGTCCGGATGGCGCCGCCGACTGGATGATACGCTTCGGAGTCTCCTGGATATTCCCTTAGACAGGTAAATAGAGATGAAGATATGGTATCATTAAAACGGATTGCTTGTGTAGATTCGGGTTCTGAGCATGCCGGACAAGGACATGAGGTTCTGCGGAGTCATTATGATTTGTCACCTGTTGATGAAGCAGATGTCATTGTTGCCCTTGGAGGAGATGGTTTTATGCTGCATACCTTTCATGAATATATGGATCGCAATCTACCGATTTATGGAATGAATCGCGGCACGGTAGGATTTCTCATGAATGAATTTAGAGAAGACAATCTTCCGGAGCGCATTAACGAGGCTGAGGAGCAGGAGATCTATCCTCTTCGCATGAAAGTTTGGAGAACGGATGGTCGAACACAGCAAGCGTTGGCATTTAATGAAGTCGCTTTAATCCGATACTCGCAGCAATCCGCAAATATTCGAATATTGATTAACGGTAAAGTACGTCTTGATAAGCTCGTCTGCGACGGTATTTTGGTTGCCACTCCTGCCGGTAGTACCGCCTATAATTTATCCGCCCGCGGTCCCATAATTCCCATCGGGGCGAAAGCTCTGGCCCTCACATCGGTAAGCCCCTTTAGACCCCGCCGATGGCATGGCGCACTCCTTCCGCATACGGCGGTCGTTGATTTCGAGATTCTTGATTCGCAAAAACGTCCGGTGAGCGCTGCCGCAGACTTTTATGAGGTAAACGATGTTTTGACGGTAAGAGTCGAGGAGGATCGATCAAAATCAGTGAGGGTATTTTTCGATAAGGGGCATTCTCTTGAGGAACGAATTGTTCAGGAGCAGTTTGCACACTGAATGCTCATGCAAGCGCATACAGTAAAATATGATGAGAGATGTCAATAGATCATTGGCTGTGCTCACTTTCAGTATCAAATGTCGATCTTGCGACCGTGCGGCATTTGCAGGTGGAGGGGGGGCTACCGTGGTAATTATTATGAAAGCGTTATCTTCGTCCTGGCGGGATCGTAATCAATAGAGAGGTTGAGTTGCCGGTGCTTCCGTACGATATGCCCGACATGGGAATGCCTGATATCGATACTGCGAATTTTAGAAGGAGATTGAATTGTGGAAGAGTTGAATACCTCAAATTTCAATGAACGTCGTCGGACTCCAGAGCCCTGTATCATCGTCATATTCGGAGCTTCCGGCGACCTCACCCATCGAAAGCTCATGCCCGCCTTGTACAACCTGTTTAGGATTGGAGGATTGCCGGAACGATTCTCTATTGTGGGTGTAGCGCGCACCCCCCTTGACGATGCTTCCTTTAGGGACAAAACTTGCCGGGGATTGATCAACACTGGAGCTGAACTCATGGATTGGGCCGAGTTTGAACAGCATCTTTATTATCGCTCGGTACGTTATAATGACACTGCTTCATACCATAGCCTCGCTATGTATCTGATGGAGCTGGACCAGAAAAACCATACACGTGGTAATCGGATATTCAGTCTGGCCATTCCTCCTTCCCTGTACGAAACCGTCGCTCAACGATTGGGAAAAGCCGGATTGAGCAATGAGGATCCGAGCAAGGGGCAATGGACACGTTTGGTAGTAGAAAAACCTTTCGGCTATGACCTTTCCTCAGCAAAAGACTTGAACGCGGCCATCGGTGAGAGTTTCAA
>JAERRP010000528.1 GCA_016735415.1 Desulfobacterales bacterium
GTAGACCTTGCCGTCGCCGCGCGAAGTGCCGTAGAGGTAATTGCCAGCGGGGTCCCGCATACGGGCTGGTGGCGTCGATCCGGGGATTAAAATGGAATCCAAATTCATATGAATGAACAACCATCCGCGACAAGGTCTGTCCGGGTATGGATTACGGCTGTACGGGCGGGGCCCGGCCGTGACGCGACCCGCTTCAGGCGTTAAAAAAGGCGATCCGCACGAAGAGAATGAGGGGGTAGCATGCCAGAATGACCATCCCCATGGGCCGACCGATTTTCTGCCGGGCGAAGGCGTAAACGGCAAATAGAAGCGACAACACGGAGACGGACACAAAATCGAAGACGTTGCTCGCATTGAAAACGACGGGTTTTCCGAATACCAGGAGAGTGGCCGCCAGAACCAGGAAAATATTGAAGATATTGCTCCCCAGAATATTGCCGATGGCGATATCTTTCTGGTTCTTGACTGTAGCGATGATGCTGGCGGCGCAGTCCGGTATGGAAGTGCCCACGGCGATGACGGTCAGCCCCACGATCGATTCCGAAAGGCCCAGATGGCGCACGATGGCCAGGGCATTCCGGTAGATGATCTCACCGCCGGCGTAAAGCATGATGCCCCCCAGGGAGAAGATCAGCCATTCCCGCCGGCAGGAGGCCGTCGCGTCACGGGCGGCACCCGCCGGCTTTTCGGCCTGGTGTCGTCCCAGTTCCTTTTTCGTCAGAAAGATATAGACGGAAAAACCGAGAAACAGCAGAAGCCCGTGGCCGATTTGCAGGGTGTTGCCGGGCGGGAGATAGACGAACAGGACGACGCCCATCGGACCCAGGCACAGAAAGGTCAGATCCTTGCGGAATTTCTGGCGGGTGACGGGGAGCGAGGCGATAACGGCACTGACCCCGATGCCCACACAGATGTTGATCAGGTTGCTGCCGGCGACATTGCTCAGGGCAAATTCGGCGTTGCCGTGTAAGGCGGAAATGATGTTGAAAAACAGCTCCGGGGCACTGGTGCCGAAGGCCACCAGGGTGATCCCCACGATAAAGGGGGGTATATTCTTTTTGTCGGCAATGCCGGAGGCGCCGGTGACCAGATAATCGCCGCCCTTAAAAAGCATGCAGAAGCCGATGCCGATAAACAGGAACGTCAGTAACAAATCAAACCCCTATCGTTTGCGCCCGCTTAGCATTCCGCGGCGGCAGTGCGGGCGTGGCCGGCAGCGTTTTCCAAAAAAGCTAAAACAATCAGATTTGGATTTTTTTTGCAATCGATTCTGAATCAATGAAAGGGCCAGAAAAGCGGCAGGACCAGCATGACCGTCACCAGGACCACCAGGGTCAGGGGTACCCCCAGTTTGAGGTAATCGGTAAAGCGATACCCGCCGGGACCCATCACCATTACGTTGGCCGGGTGGGAGATGGGGGTCATGAAGCTGGCGGAAGCCGCCATGGCCATGGCCATCATCATGGGATAGGGGGCCACGCCCATATCCGCGGCGGTGCTCAGGATGATGGGAACCATCAGAACCACCAGGGCGGCCGTCGGTATGACGCAGGTGGCCATGAAAGTCAGCACCATCAGGCCGGCCATGACGGCGGTCGGTCCGAAATCGCCCACGGTTGCCACCACGGCCGTGGCCAGATAACGGGCGGCGCCGGTGCTGTCCAGGGCCACGCCCAGGGGCAGCATGCCCGCGATCAGAAATATGCCCTTCCATTCGATGGCCCGGTAAGCCTCCTCCATGGTCAGACAGCGGGACAGGATCATGACAGCCGCACCGATCACGGCCGCAAGATAAATTGGCAGCCAGCCCATCATGACCGGAAAGAGGACGGCCGCCATGATGGGAATGGAGACTTTGGCTTTGGACAGGTTGGGGTGTTCCTGGGCCGATTCGGTCAGTACCAGAAAGTCCGGCTCGCGTCCCAGGATGGCGTAATTGGACCGGGCGCCATAAAGCAGCATCGCATCTCCGAATCGAAGGGCCATATC
Organism: Desulfobacterales bacterium; assembly: GCA_016735415.1. The sequence continues at coordinate 1,990 of JAERRP010000528.1, forward strand.
GCGGAGGTAGTCAGTGCGGTAGACACGACCTTCGCGCCAGATGGCCAGCACTGTCAGGCCGTATTTTTCACGGAAATTGAGCTCCCGCAGGGTTTTACCCGCCAGGGTGGTGTGAGGGGACAGCATGGCCTCGACCAGTCCCACGTCTTCGGACTCCAGTACCGCCAGTTCTTCGGCCACGATCGTTTCCACCCGGAATTCCGTGAGGGCATAAATCAAATCGAAGTCTTCAGGGCGGCCGGTCACCAGCAGAAGATCCTGGGCTTGCAGGGTGGTCTCCGGCTCGGGCATGGGCAGGACGTGGTCATCGCGCACCAGGGCCAGCACCCCGATACCCAGGGCCGATCCCAGACGGCTGTCTTGCAGAGATCGGCCGATCAGGTTCGCGCCGGTATGCACGCGCATGGTCAGGATGCGTTTGTCAAAGCTATAGCGATCGGTGACCGCTTTTGAAGAAAATTCCTGAAACTTCGCGAAATTCTTATTCTCGCGAAGCATTTTCAAATTGTTCCGGAACGCCTGCACCAGCAGGATATCGCCGATGCCCAGGCGTTGGTCCTGTAAATGGGCGCACTGAACAATGACACCTCGCCGCAGGGCCAGTACATTCAGGCCGAACCGCTTGCGGAAATCCAGTTGACGGATGGTTTGACCGGTGATTTGAGAATGCGGGGCCACGGTTAATTCCGCCAGAAGGACGCTGTCGGTCACGAGATCGTCCAGCATGGAAGATTCCGGTTCCATCCGCAACTGCCCCAGGCTGCGAAACTCCTCCCGGAGCTTCCCGATGCCGCCGGTACCGCTTTCGACGATCAGCCCGTCTTCCGCCTGGAGGGTCTCGGAGGGCGAAGGGGCGGCCAAAACACGACCCTGACGACTGATGCCCACCACGTTGAGACCCAGGATGGTGCCGATGCGGCTTGCGGCAATGGATTTCCCCACCAGGATCGATTGGCGGGGGATATCCAGCCGCAGCATGCGTTCCTCCAGACAATA
>JAERRP010000783.1 GCA_016735415.1 Desulfobacterales bacterium
AGCTTATCAATCAACGGCGATTGCCAGGACGAGAGTTCTTTTTGTGTGAGAACCTCACTTACAAAAGTACGCCTCACCGTAACTCCGCTGCGGCCTTGATCAGAACAAAAAATCCTCATTTCTGAATCGGACACGATCGTGACGTCTTAAATCCGTGGATGAACACTGATATGGACCTCTTAAAAAATCACATTCCGTCTTAGAGACGGCAGATTGCGCCGCTTCAGTGAGTCTCCGCCCGCATAGGGGAGGCCTCAGGTAACCCCCCCGAGGGGGGCTTAGATCAAAACTAACAATCATTTCGCCCGGCCAGGCTGACAATCATCACACCGCCCTGAGCGGTGTCGGCAACGGTTTTCCTGTATTTGTCGGAATTTTGACTTTCCCTGCCCGTAGTGTTCATATAGTTAACGTTATAGCTGTTCAATAAGTTTACATGTGAACAGTCGATTGACTATTGGCCGACGACAGGCGGCTTGGCGGGCAAGTGGGGCCGCCCTGAAACCGAATTGATTCCTAAACAATTGATTACAATAGTATTTTTTTAGAATTCGATGAGTATTCCGGAAACGAACGAAATTCCTGGCACGAATTTTGGTTATACCAGCGGCCATCAAGTACAAATCCTTCACAATGGAATCGTAACACGGGTAGCATCGATGGATTCGTTCGATTTTCGCGATACAATCATTCCGTTCTCCCTGCTGCAGATCGCCAATCATTTTCAGCAGATGAAACCCGGGGAGGAAATCGAAATCATCGGGAACGATCCCAGTATTGCCCGCGATATAAAAAAAATCCTGCCATCATCAGAATATACCATTATTTCCGCTGAAAAAGAGCAGGCCGGCAGTCGGGATTTCCGGCTGCAGCTAAAAAAAAACCCCCGTCACAACCCCAAGGGAAAAAAGGAGAAACATCATGTCCGAAATCGATCTGAACAGCATTGAAGTTTCAAGCACTGTGGATGCCCGTGGAAGCGCCTGTCCGGGACCTCTTCTGGAAGCCAAAAAAGGCATCGGCAAAGTCAAAGTCGGCGAAATTTTGGAGATCTACTCCAACGACTCCGGCACCCGCACCGACATTCCGGCCTGGTCCAATAAAGTCGGCCACGAGTACCTGGGCATCATTGAAGCGGATGGGTACGACAAGCACTTCGTCAAAAGAAACAAATAGGCGGAAGCGTTATGGCTAACAATGAAAAAGGTGTGAACCAGGAAAAAATTCTAATTCTGGCCACTGATAGTTGCGCTTATCCGGGTGCGGATTCCGTAGGGCAGGCCCATTCGACCTACCCCACGAACACCTATATCCTCAGGGTGCGTGCGCCGGTTCTTTTTCCGGAACAGTTCTATATCGACTGTTTTCAAAAAGGAATCGGCGGCATCATCATCATGTCCTGCGGGGAAGAGTGCCCATACGACGGGGCCTATAAGGCTCTCGCCAAACGACTGGACCGGGTCTACAAGATCATGAAAGAAAAAGCGCTGGACATTCGGCGACTGCGGCTGACGGCCATCTGCACGGTGTGCAACCGGGCCTTTCTCAACGAAGTCAATCAAATGAACGACCTGGTCAACGAATTGGGACCGCCGATTTTATCACCCGATTGAAAGTTCGCAACTTAGGGAACACCACACCCCATTGACGGCGGGATATACGGCCGCCGTCAATGGCCGCGGTTTCGGACCAAGGGGCTATCTACTAGGAGGAATGAATGGACTCCACGCGAGTTTTAGAGTTTGACGCACTTGTTGTCGGTGGCGGCATTGCGGGTCTGCAGTCGGCCCTGGATCTGGCGGATCAGGGGTTTCAGGTGGCAATCGTGGACAAGGATGCAACCATCGGGGGGAAAATGATCCGACTGTCCAAGGTGTTTCCGACCCTCGATTGTGCCAGCTGCATCACCACCCCCAAGATGGCGTCCGCGGCGCATCACGACAACATCTCCCTGTTTACCTACTGTGATATCGCCACCCTGGACCGTCAAGCGGACATGATAACAGCGGCCGTCACCCAGCGGCCCCGCTATGTCGATGCGCAAAAATGCATCGGCTGCCGGCAATGCGAATACCACTGCCCGGTTTACGTGGCCGATGAAGAGCAGGGCGGTTTTTCCGCTACCAAGGCCATATCCATTCCCTTTTCCAACGCCATTCCACAGACGGCGGTATTGGATGTGGAAAACTGCACGCTCTGCGGCAAGTGCGCCAAGGTGTGTCCGACGGACGCCGTAGACTATTTCCAGCAGCCCGAGGATTTTGTGATCCAGGCCAAAACGGCGATCCTGGCCACCGGCTTTGAAATCACCCCGCTTGAAAACAAGCCGCAGTACGGCAACGGCGACATACCCAATGTGATCACGGCCCTGCAGATGGAGCGACTGCTGGCGCCCCACGGCCCCTATAATCGCGTTTTGCGGCCTTCGGACGGCATGGAGCCGGATTCCATTGCGTACATTCAATGCGCCGGTTCGCGGGACCAGAGCATGGGCGTTTCCTATTGTTCCCGGGTGTGCTGCATGTATGCCATCAAACAGGCCATGCTCATCTCCGGGTCGCTGCCCCTGGCGGATATCACCATTTACTATATGGATATCCGGGCCTTTGGGAAAGGATACGAACAGTTTTATCAGAATGCCAAAGCCATGGGCATCGAATTCGTCAAAGGCAAGGTCGCCTCCATCGATGAAGGCCAAAACGGATCGGTCACCTTGCGCTATGAAGCCCAGAACGGCGAGGGTGTTACCATGGCGGATCACGACCTGGTGGTGCTCTCATTGGGAATGCTCCCCGGCTGGAACCCGCAGGGCGTTTGTCCGGTCTCGGCGGATTCGGACCAGTTTATCAAAACCATTCAACCCAAGCTGGCCCCCACGCTCACCGATATGGAAGGGGTTTTCGTCGCCGGAGCGGCGGCCGGCCCCAAAGACATTGTCGATACAATAACCGAGTCAGGTGCGGCGGCCATGGAAGCGGCCAAGTACCTGGAGCGGACGCGTCAATCCCGAAGAGCGGTGGCCTAGTCGTTTTCGGCCCCGCCTTCGGGATTTTGAATGGAACCTGACTGGGAAACCAGTAGCTGAAAAGAAAAATTCTGACATCTGACCGTTAGGAGATGCAGGAATGACCGACGAGAAGAAAAATAGCGATAACGATACGGAGCAGGAAAAAGTAGGCATCTACATCTGCTACTGCGGCGGTAACATATCGGACCACGTCGATGTGGAGAAAGTCCGTGAGCGTGTGGAAAAACTGCCCGGTGTTTCAGTGGCGCGAACCAGCATGTTCATGTGCTCGGACCCCGGTCAGGAACTGATCATGGAAGACCTCAAAAACGGCACCGTCAATCGGGTCGTGGTGGCCTCCTGCGCGCCCAGTCTCCATGAAACCACATTTCGCAACACCATTATCCGTGCCGGGATGAATCCCTATATTTATGATCCCGCCAACATCCGCGAGCAGGTCAGCTGGGTCCATCACGGAGAAGGGGCTACCGACAAGGCCACC
>JAERRP010000361.1 GCA_016735415.1 Desulfobacterales bacterium
TTACCTCTGCTATCCAGTCTGGTAAATGGCGGTCTACGGTAAAAACGGCCAGCCAGGCTCTTCGATCCATGGATTCCAGCAGGCCATGGTCGTTGTCGCGGCCGTGCAGGCTCACGACCGCGGCATCGTGCCAGGGCCTTCCAATGCGGGCAAAAGCGGCGGCCAGGGTGTTGATGTTGGGCCAGACGCGTACGCGCTTGCGGCCCAGCATACGGATCAAATAGGCCCCGATCCCGAAATACAGGGGATCACCCGAAGCCAGCACCACGATGCGCCGGGTGTCCATTTCGCGGTCGATGACATCGGCGATTCTTTTCAGATCGTGGGTAATCTCGATCCGGCGGGCGGCAACATCCGGGAAGGCTTCCAGATGGCGCCTCCCGCCGACCAGGATCTGGGCCTCATCAATCATTCGGAGGTGAATCGCAGTCATATCCCGGGGCGACATCCCCATCCCGATAACGTCCACACAGGGCGATTCAGTGTCGGTCATGGTCAACCCGTTGGCGTTTTGCGGCGGTGTCGCTTACAACCTCGCCGTCATAGTTCAAAATGATGCTGCGTACCGCTAGTTTATGGTCCCCAAAAGCGGTGGCGGCTTTTACGATCCGTTCCCCGACCTTAAGGATCACGTCGAGATGCCGGGCCGCCAGGATCTCGAAGGCCTGGCGGGCGGTATTGGCGGCCCCCACCGCCCGGGTCAGGCGATCATCGCCTGTCGTTTCATGGGTCCAGGCCGCCAGCCGGTCAAGTACCAGCGTCGATTTGGCAGCATGGGTATGGGGGATACCCTGGGCCATTTTCAAGGCCTTGCCGAAAAAGACCGTCAGGATAACGGATGAAAAATCCAGATCGGCAGCGCTCTGCAGGGCGAAACGAAAATAGTCCCCGATCTGGACAAAACGTTCTTCCGGAAAATCCGGAAAAAATTTCTGGGCAAAGCGTTCACTGCGCCGGCCGGTCGTCAATACCACCGTCCTGGCACCCGAAGCCGCCGCCACGGACAGCGCCGATCGAATGGTGGCGGTATAGGCTTCATGGGACATGGGACGCACAATTCCGGTGGTTCCCAGAATGGAGATGCCGCCCACAATGCCCAGGCGGGCGTTCAGGGTTTTGCGTGCCAGGGCCTCCCCCTGCGGAACAAAAATCCGCACCCGGACATCAAAGGCCCGGCCCTGTTCGGCCATCACCGCGTTGACGGCCGCGATGATCATACGACGCGGCCCCGGGTTGATGGCCGGTTCCCCCGGCGGCACCTCCAGCCCCGCTTTGGTGACGGTCCCAACGCCCTTACCGCCGCCGATATGGATCAGTCCCGTACCGTTGGCGGGTTGAACGCGGGCCCCAAGTTCAACTTCGGCCCCTATTTCAGCCCGGTGGGTGACATCCGGATCGTCGCCGGCGTCCTTGATCACGATACACAGAGCCCTGGTTGGGGAAATCCGTTCCACCCGCTTTATCGGAATCGTGACGCCGCCCTCGGTCAGGAAATCGACGTGGACGGCTATCGGCGGCCGGCCTTCCATCAGAAACATGAGGGCGCCCTTGACGGCGGCCGCGGCCGCGGTGCCGGTGGTAAATCCACTGCGTAAACGTTTTTTCTTCTTAGCGCTCAAACGTTGGATCGTTTCCTAAAAAGCGCGTACGGTGCCCGAAAGGTGTCTGCGCGCCGTCTGCCCTCATTCCAGCCGGCGGCGAGGTCCCTCAGCGGGCGCTCCCGGAATCGGCCATCCCGGCATTATTCGGCGGCCATGATGGCCAGGGCGTTGATGACACTGGCGGCCACGTTCGACCCCCCTTTGCGCCCGACATTCGAAATATGGGGGATATCCATCTGCACCAGTTCATTTTTGGACTCCGCCGCATTGACAAATCCGACCGGAAGTCCCACCACCAGCGCCGGTTTCGCTTCGCCGGCGCGAATCAATTCCATCAATCGCAGAAGGGCGGTGGGGGCATTGCCGATAACGTAGATGCCGCCCTTCAACAGGGGGATGGCGGCATCCACCGCCGCCATGGCGCGGGTGCCGCCTGAGGCCCGGGCCACCTGCGCCACTTTGGGGTCTTTGATCAGGCATTCGACCGATCCACCGAAACGACCGATTTCGTTTTTGCGGATTCCGGCCCGGGCCATGTTGGTATCGGTCACGATGGTACAGCCGTTGCGTAGCGCGTCAAGGCCCGCCGCGATGGCGCCGGGATGGATGCGGGTGGTGTGCATGTATTCGAAATCGGCGCTGG
>JAERRP010000740.1 GCA_016735415.1 Desulfobacterales bacterium
GCCTTCGAACACGTTTTCCAGGTGCGCGTCCCAGGAAAATTCGCGCTCGGCCCGATCGGTGCTGAACTCAGCCCGCCCCTGGATCTGTAGAAACGTGTCCACGTTTCTAGGGTCTGATACGCCGCAGGTCAGGTGTACCTCGGGGTTCTTTTGGATCTGCACGATCTTCCTGGTGTTCACGCGCGTGGCAACGCGGAGGGTTAAGTCGTCGCTGGCTCGGGGGATTACGTAGCGCACCCAGGGCTTGCCGTCTTCGGAAACGGTGGCTAGAGAAGCCAGGTGCGCAGGACGAGTGATGGCGAGAATCCGTTTTTTGATGTTATTCATAGAAATCCTACCTCCTTAACGAGCTTAGAGACATTCACGGTTAATATTAGCAATTCTTACTTTTGCTTTATTTTCAAAATAGTCTTGATAAAGATAAATACACCAACTGCCAACAAGGATGGTCTCATCGAGAATTCCTTTTTCATCCATTCTTCTTAATACTTCCAGACAAATAAATGAAATAAATGTGGTAAATGGGGACGTGTAAATGGGGACGTTGGTTCTAAAACGATTTAAATATATTTCCCTACCTCCGATAGTTCTTCAGAAACGGCTAATCGATTGACAGCAGAAGTGGTTATGCCAAGAAAACGCGCAACATCCGCACCGGAATACCCCATCCTCTTTACCGCTATCTGACAGAAAATTCTGCGCGACTTCACCACCGGCCTCTTTCTTAGCCCGGACCGTAGCTGCACTTCGTCTACACCTTCTCCTTTAGACACCTTCAGTGCCAAGGAAGGCAAATCGGATATCTTCAAGGCCAGTCTTAAAGTTTCTTTCGCTTTCCCCTCCGCATCGGCAATCACATTGCTTACGAAGTCACTGCTTCCCAATATACGTTCGTCTGAAAAAAGTTTGCTCCCGACCCTCCTTAAAGAAAGAACTTGTGACCATCCCCCAAGACTGCGAATAAGACCTCCTCCCACCAATTCCGGTCGGCTGCCGGTTTCAACTCCCTCTTCAACAAAACTCTCATATTTTTCAATCGCTCCTTTTCGTCTCTTTCCGAAATAAGCGAGTACGGTTTCTGTATCTTGCCACTCCCGATTGACCCTGCCATTAATAGCAGAATGACCACACCATTGATATCCCTGTAATTCATCTAAACTTTTAACCAAACCGGCTCTTAACGGGTTCAGGTGAATGTAGCGGGTCAACTCCAATAGATAAGGATCATCTTCACATATGATGGATTTGTATCGGTTCTGAAAAAGATGACCGTATCGTTTATGCCTGCGGTTGTAATTAACCACATATCCTGTCAAAAGCTTCCTCATGCTATTGGAAAGCAGTTGGTTCCCTGTTCTGATAAGCAGATGAAAATGATTGCCCATAAGAACCCAGGCATAGACCTGCAGCGCATTTATTTTACAAAGACCGGCAAGACGTTCTAAAAAATCATCCCGATCCTTTCTATTTCGAAATATTTTTATCCTATCAATGCCCCGGCCCATAACATGATGTAAAGCGCCGGGTGCATCGAGTCTCGGCTGTCTTGGCATAAAAAGAGCCTATCTCATTTACAACAAGCTGTCAAGTTGTTTTGGAACCAACGTCCCCAATTACAATTACACTGCTTTAATAATTTTGTCCATAGTAACCCTTTCATTTTAAACGAGGAACGGCGCTTTTTGGTGTCCGAGCGTATGCGATTATTAGCAGTTATGCCTTGAACTTCTCGAAATATGCCGGATTGACATCAAAGATTGTTCGCTTTGATACTCCGAGTTCGACGCGCTCAAACATCTCTACGAGTTTTACGCCATCAACCAGTTCCACTTGAGGCGCTCCCTCACGGTTGGCCTCCTGAACCGCAGCGTTGGTGAACGAGGATGTCGTTATAATAATGCCCTTTTCAGCTCGGCCAATCATGGCATTCCGGAAATCACCAACTTGGGCACGTGACACCAAATTGCCTTTGGCGTACCGTTTGCACTGAAAGAGAACTTTAAAGCTGACAAAGGGATTTATTTCAAGTGTTCCGTGCCCGTCGATACCACCATCCGCTGAACCTCCGGTTACCTCTACGTTTTCAAAGCCAGACTCTCGCAAAAGTTCCCGGCATATCTTTTCAAAACCAACTGGGCTTAATGACCGAAGCGTGCTGATGAGATCGGGTTTATCTTCAGAAACCAAATCTTCTGGCGAACTTGCTTCTGACTGGGCTTCGTCGTTATCTTCAGAGTGTCTGTGCTTTCGATTCTGTGCATGAATAGCCACCCACTTTAAAAATATTTCGCGAGCTTCCGCTTCAGAGATCTGAGCATTTCTGCCTTTTTCCGTAAGTTTCCATGTGCCGTGTTTGGATGAATCCAGTAGGTCTTCCCATACAAGATACTGCCTGGCCCATGCGACCTGGTTATGGAACTTGCTGCCCCCAGACTTCAGTGTTTCGTCAAGAATTTCATCCGGCAGATTTAAATTCTTGGCAATCCGACTGGACACTTCGCGAGGACGTCCTGAATCACCAAGATCGCGAAGTGCATCGAGTAATGGCCCAAACCATTTGACAAATTCTGCTTTTGACTTTCGTGCCATAGTTTCCTTTTTTGACCGCTAACGCTCACCATCACTGGGGAGCAGGGTATGATGA
>JAERRP010000916.1 GCA_016735415.1 Desulfobacterales bacterium
GCAGGTAATGCATCGCTCTTCCGTGCGTCTGAAATCGGTGGCCACCGGATGATCAAAATCAAAGTAACCCATCTGAAGGGCGTCGATTTTCATCTGATCCCGGCAGACGCGAATACAATCCCCGCAGCGGCGGCAGATATCACATCGCAGGCACCGGAGCGCCTCTTCGCGGGCCTGGTTTTCCGAGTACCCGAGCTCGGCCTGCTGAAAAGTTGTTCGGCGCCGGTCGATATTCAGCAACGGCATTTCCGGTTTTTTAAGGGACATCTTCGTGGCAGCGGACACTTCAAACCAGGCCGTTCGATCGCGGCGCACCGGGACGGGCGGCATCGTCGGCTGGGGGATACCGGACAGGTAGCGATCGATGGCGTCAGCGGCCTTTTTGCCACCGCCGATGGCTTCAATCACGGTGGCCGGTCCCAGTACGGCGTCGCCGGCGGCGAAGACGCCTTCGATGGAGGTTTCCATGGTCACCCGGTTGATATCGATCGTATCGCGCCGGGTTAAGCGGAGGTCCGCCATCAAGTCCAGCCCGGCGAAATCCACCCGCTGGCCGACAGCGGGGATGACCGAGTCCACTTCCATATGATAATCGCTGCCCTCCACCGGGACGGGACGTTGTCGGCCGCTGGCGTCGGCAACGCCCAGCTTGGCTCTCAGGCAATGCAGTGAGGTGACCGATCCATCCTGGCCTTTGACACCGACGGGAATGGTTAAAAAGGAAAAGTGAACCCCCTCTTCTTCGGCCTGTTCCACTTCTTCCTCGTCCGCAGGCATTTCCGAGCGGGTTCTCCGATATACGACCGTAACCTCATCGGATCCCAAACGGACGCAGGTCCGGGCGGCGTCGATGGCCACATTTCCGCCGCCGATGATGGCGACTTTCTTTCCGGGCATGTGTCGTTCGCCCAGGGCGACCTTCCGGAGCAGTTCGATCGCATCGATGACCGCGGGGAAATCTGCCTCGCCCGGGATTCTCAATTGAAAAGCTTTATGCGCGCCGATGCCGATCAGGAATGCTTCAAACCCTTCCTTGTTCAGCTGCTCAAAGGTAACATCTTTCCCGAAGCGCGTGTTGAAGATAAATTCCACGCCGAGATCTTCGATCATGGCCACTTCGCGGTCGATAATTTCCCTCGGAAGCCGGTAGCGCGGAATTCCCACGATCATCATACCCCCGGCAATCGGCAAGGCCTCGATGACCCGAACCGCATAGCCCTTAAGCGCCAGATAATAGGCCGCACTGAGTCCGGCGGGGCCCGCCCCGATAACGCAGACTTTCTGATTTTTGGCCGCGGCCTTGGGGGGGTTTTTATATTTCCTTTCTGAAAGGGCTCTTTCGGCGGCAAAGGCCTTGAGGAACTTGATCGATACCGGTGTGTCGATGCGACCCCGGACACACATGAATTCGCATGGCCGCGTGCAGATCAGCCCGCATATCCAGGGGAAGGGATTATCCTGCCGAATGATATTGATGGCTTCGGCATCTCTTCCCAGTCCGATCAGGGAAACGTAAGTCGGGATGTCGATGCCGGCCGGGCAGGCCATCTGACACGGCGATGGGGCCAGTTTGATGCAAACCCCGGTAGTGCAGTTATGGGTATTGATATGGCTTAGGAATACCTCCCGGTGTTTGTGAACGGCGTGCTGAATGCTTTTTCCTATCTCGACCCCGTCGGTATCTGCGCCGATATCCACGAGTTCCTGAGCCAGGGACTCCAGCGCGTTCAGATGATCGGCGCCGGCGCGGCCCCAGGAGACATCGTGCAGAAGCTGGCGGATCTCCTCGGCAATGCGTCTGCTCTTCGGTTTGGCCGGACGATTGGAATGCAGGATTCCGTCCAACTGGATCAGTGCGCTGTTTACGGGACACTCGCGACCGGACATGAGCATTTTCCTCGCTTGGTATTTACGCGAACCCTTACGCGTCCGACTTGCCGCCGTAGGTCTTCGGGGGGCGTCTGGCGGTCATCCGATAATTTTGTTTGGCGTACAGCTTGGCACATGTCGCGCAATGGTGGTGCTCTTCTTTTTCATCCGGATGAGATTCCTCGCGCGCCTTCACGTATTCCAGAAAACGATCGGTGGCATAGTAGCGGCCGCACATATCGCATCGTTCAAGCGCATGTTGCCCGATGATCACATCCCTGATCTCAATCGTTCTGACATTTTCGCGGTCGTTTAAACGGATGGCGCCGGTCGGACAGATATTGGCGCAGGTCCCGCATCCGATACAGGCACCGGCTTCGGAGGGGACGACATACTGTACGCCGTCTTTTCTGATCATGGCCAAAGCCTTGGCCCCGATAATGTCCGAACATACCCGTACACAAAGACGACAGCGGATACAGCCATCGGGTTTCAGCCCCGTCGTCAGTCCGAATTCCTGACCGATTCGATGGATCGCTTCGGAATGCGGCGCGAGTTTCAGCAGATTCCCGATGGCCTCATTTCTTAACTTGTGAACCATCGCGCTCTCGGTGGTCACCGACATGGATTCCTGCACTTTTACCGCACAGGACAAGCGCGTGCGGGGCGGTTTGCTCCCATGCTTGATTTCCACCACGCAGAGTTTACACGAGGCCGCAGGGATAAGCGCCCGGTGGAAACAAAGGCTTGGAATTTTGAGGCCTTTTTCCTGCAACAGCAGGAGCAGTCGTTGGCCTTCTTCAGCCTCGTGATCTTCACCATTAATTGTTATCTTAACCATGGCCGTGTCTCCCCGCGGTTATGCCCCCATCGATCCGGATGCCTTCACCAACCCCTGAAGGGCGTTTTGCCAAAGTCGGTCCTGATCGGCCGGGGCACCTCGATCTTCTTTACGCACTCGGGGCAAATGCTGTCGACAAGATTGAGGCCTTTGGGCTTGTAAGCTTTTTCATTGATGCGCTCCAGGTATTTCCTGGGCGCAAAGGGGCGACCGCATTTCTTGCAGGGTTCGAGGGTGAAGCGGGACAAGACCTGCCCCCACGTGTATATCTTTCTTTCATTGCCGCGATCCTCGATCCGAATTGCGCCCGTGGGACATACCTGGGCACAGGCGCCGCATCCGATGCAATACTCGGAAAGCCGCTCGAAATCGGTGGCAATTTTCCGTTTATGGCCGCGGTTGACCCAACAAAGGGCATATACTCCGATTTTCTCCCGGCAGACCCGGACGCAGCGGCCGCAACGGATGCAGTCGTCCGCTTCGCCGGTGCGGAAGCGGCTGGTGACCACACCCAATTTCCCCGCCAGATCGATAAGTTCTCTGGAATAAGGCGCACGTCCGAGAAGCAGTTCCAGGAGCAATCGGCGATTTTTTTTGATTCGCTCGGTATCGGTTTCCACCACCAGGCCTTCCTTGACTTCCTGGATACAGGAAACCCGGATAGAAGGCCGGATCGAACCGCTGATATCCACGATGCAGAGTCGGCAGCTTCCCTCGGGCTCCAAGGCTTCGTGATAGCAGAGGGTCGGAATATAAATTTCTTCCTGCCTGGCAGCTTCCAACACCGTCATGCCGCGGGGCGCTTGGATTTCTTGTCCGTTTATCGTGAGATTGACCAGCTCCGGCATGTTGTCCACCTACCCTTTGAGAACTGCTGAAAATTTGCATTTTTCATAGCAAACGCGGCATCGGACGCACTTATCCTGGTCGATATGATGAGCGCTCTTTTTTTCACCGCTGATGGCGCCGACCGGACAATTGCGCGCACAGACCGTGCAGCCGGTGCAAAGGGCCTCATCGATCGTAAAAGTGGTAAGGGCCTTGCACCCGCCCGCCGGGCATCGCTTCTGGTGAATATGGGTCTCGTATTCGTCACGGAAATACTGCAGGGTGGACCGGACCGGATTCGGCGCGGATTTTCCCAGCGCACAAAGGGAGGTGTCCTCAAGTACCTCTGAGAGTTCCTCTAACAAAGTAATATGCTCCGGCGTCCCATGGCCTTCCGTGATCTCGGTCAGCAACCGAACCATCTGGGGGATACCGTCCCGACAGGGGGTGCACTGGCCGCAGCTTTCCTCCATACAGAAGGTAAGAAAGTATTTGGCCATATCCACCATGCAGGTATCCTCGTCCATAACGATCATGCCGCCGGAGCCCATCATCGAACCGGCCTCCGCAAGATGCTCATAATCAACCGGCATATCCAACAGGCTGGCCGGGATGCACCCGCCCGAGGGCCCGCCGGTTTGTACCGCCTTGAACGCTTTTTTATTCGGAATGCCGCCGCCGATATCAAAAATGATTTCGCGCAGGGGAATCCCCATGGGGACTTCCACCAGACCGGTGTTGTTGATCTTGCCCACCAGGGAGAAAATCTTGGTGCCTTTGCTTTTTTCGGTGCCAATGCTGCGATACCATTTGGCGCCCTTTCCAATGATCAAAGGCACGTTGGCCCATGTTTCGACGTTGTTCAGACAACTGGGCTTGCCCCACAACCCGCGATCGGTGGTATGGACATATTTCGGACGCGGCTCGCCGGCTTTGTCTTCGATGGAGGTCATCAGGGCCGTGGATTCTCCGCACACAAAGGCCCCCGCGCCCAGAACGACCTTGATGTCGAATTCAAAATCGGTCCCAAAAATTTTGCTCCCCAGAAAGTTCCGCTGGCGGGCCTGGTCGAGCGCCATTCGCAAACGATTGACGGCCAGTGGATATTCAGCCCGGATATAGATGTAACCGGTCGAAGACCCCATGGCATGTGCACCGATCATCATCCCCTCGATGATCGCATGCGCATTGCCCTCGACGATGGAGCGATCCATGAAAGCCCCCGGGTCGCCCTCGTCGGCATTGCACAGAACATACTTGGGCTTGCCGTAAGCCCGCCGGCAGCTTTCCCACTTCACGCCCGTGGGAAATCCGCCCCCCCCGCGACCCCGCAATCCGGAGTCCTTGATAATCCGGATGATCTCCTCGGGATCCAGGGCCAACGCCCGGCGGGCCGACTGGTAGCCTCCGGCCGCCAGATATTCCTCGATGGACTCGGGATCGATTCGGCCGCATTGCGCCAGCACGAGCTTCTGCTGCTTGGCATGGAAGGCCCGATAGTCGTCCTGTACCAGCCATTTTTTAACGGGCTCGCCGCCGATGATATGTTCATCAACGATCTTTTTTACTTTTTGGGGGGTAACCAGCTGGTAGGTTTCGGTCTTACCGTTGATACGGACATCCACCAGGACGTCTTTGGCACAGAAGCCCCGGCATCCCACCTTGTGCGTTCGTGCCGGGTAGGATGCCTTCAGCCCGCTTTCTGCCAGCATTTCCTGAAAAGAGGCGATGACTTTGTAACCCCCGGCCGCCACGCCGCCGGTTCCGGTGCAGATGCTGATGATGATTTCCGCGGTGTCCTTCTCATCCATTCTGAAGACCTTTTAGGTGGGCGGCTATTTATAGCCGGATAGAATTTTACTGATCTGCTTGGGCGTCACCTTGCCGTGGGTATCCTCATTTACAACAACAACCGGTGCCAGACTGCATGCGCCGATACAGCGAACTTCTTCAAGGCAAAAAGTCATATCATCCGTGCTTTCGCCCGGATTGATATGAAGCACGCGCTCCATTTCATTTATCAATATTTCAGCACCCTTGACATGGCAGGCCGTGCCGGAACAGACACACACCTCGTGTTTGCCTTTGGGTTTCAGACTGAACCGATTGTAGAAATGGGCGATGCTGTAAATCTGGGTGATGGGGATGCCTGTCTTCTTGGAGACGTACCGCAGCTCTTCTTCGGGCAGGTAATGAAAATGATTCTGAACTTCGTGGAGAATGCCGATAAGATTGCCTTTTACTTCCGGAAAACGATCCAGGATCGTATTTATTACCGCAACATCCATTATTCGCATCCTTATTTAGTGCCCATCCAACCGAACGGTTTGTCTCGAGATTATCCATCCTGCTCCCGGTCTGCTGTTCATAACATCTATCGAAGCGCTCTTGATAAACCCGGAAATCATTCCAGATGCGCCGCGCCCTTGGTTGATGCCATGGCGCGGGCATAACGTTCCCTTTTTACCACGGGCATTTCTTCTGTTTTCCCAAAACGGAGACAGTGGGTCAGGCAGATGGTCACACAGGCCGGTTTGAGTCCGGCGTCAATCCGGTCCATGCAATAATCGCATTTCACCACCTTGCCGATTTCTGCATTCCACTGGGGCGCGCCCCACGGGCAGGCGGAAATGCAAGTCTTGCATCCGACACACAGGTTGTGATCCACAAAGACGATGCCGTCCTTTTCCCTGCGCTGCATGGCACCCGTGGGGCAAGCGGACACACACCAGGGGTTTTCACAGTGAAAACAAGGCATGAAAATATACGAGGCGCGGGGTTTTCCATTGAAAAACTTGGGTCCAACCGTAATGATTTGGCAGGGTCTTGTTCCCGGCGGCAAGCCCTTGTTGCTCTTGCATACGATCTCGCATGAATGACAGCCAATGCATTTTTGCTGGTCCTGCAACATGAAATACTTGCTCATTATCTCCCTCCAGATATGATTTGCGATTGACTATCCATGGATCCTCATCCCCTGGTCAACCGCCTTCAATACTCACTTAGGCCGCTTTAACCGTAACAAATGTATCATGAAAGGCCGGGCTTCCACCGACACGGTCCGTGATGTTTTCCTGCAGCACGCTGTCTGAAATGCCCTTGTTGTAGCAGCGCGCGGCCAGTTTGGCTTCATGCCCGAAGCCATGTACCATGAAGACGGCTTCCGGATGAATCATATCGGTCACGTAGGCTTTGAGGACTCCCGTACCGACTTTGGAGTTCAGCTCCACCAGGTCGTTTGTTTTGATGCCCAGGGCGGCCGCCTTGGCGGTGTTGATCCAGAGGGCATTTTCCGGAAAGAGTTCGTTCAGATAGGGAACGTTCTGGGTGGAAACGTGGGTATGCAGCGCCACCCGGCCCACCACCAGACGAAAGACATCGTCCTGGCCTTCCGGCACCGGCTTATAAGCGGAAAAGGATTCCAAACCGATGTCTTCCAGAAGCGATGATTTGAACTCGATTTTGCCGGAGGGCGTTTTGAAGTTTATCCCATCCTTGCGTTCCCAGAAAATCTGGTCATGGCCATAGGCCACAAATCCCTTGGCTTCGAAATCCTGCATCGTAAAGCCGGTGCCCTCCAGCTGCCAGTTCACGAGATCGTCCATGGTCTCGTAAGGGAAATATTGCCCGATCTCGAGCCGCTCGGCGAGCTTTTTCATGATCACGGAATACTCGAGGGTGTCGTACCGGGGTTCGACCGCCTGACGGCGCAGGAACATCTGGGGCTTGAGGCCGTTGGCCTGTTGCACGCTGTCGGTTCGTTCAAAGTAGGTGGACTCGGGCAGGATCACATCGGCGTACCAGGCCAGGTCGCTGTAGTTGATGTCGACGGCCACGATCAGATCCAGCTTTTCCAGGGCCCGCTTCATCTGGTTTGTGTCGGCGATCGATTTCAGTGGATCGAAACGATTGATGATCACGGCTTTGATCGGGTAGGGGTCCTCGTTCAAAATAGCCGGGCCCAGCATCTGGGGAACACCGTGGGCACCATCCGGTAATGGAAATTCCGGCGTGCCCACTTTATCAAATCGCATTTTGTCGATTTTGGGCAATTCCTGTTCCGTCAGTTTGCGGGCCGGTTTGCCACCGGCCGCGCCGGGGCCCTTTTTGAAAAACAAACCGCCCGGTGCTTCCACGGTACCCATCAGGGAATTCAGGATCAGGATGGATCGCCGCAGATAAATCTCATAGTCATGGTGGGCACCCCGATAGCCGTAATGGAAAATCACGGCGGGCTTGACCGCGCTGACCTCACGGGCCAGGGTCGTGATTTCGGCCGCCGGGATCCCGGTTTCCTTCTCGGCCCACTCGGGTGAATAGCTTCGCACGAAGTCCTGGAGTTCGACGAGCCCGGTGACCCAGCGGTGAACGTACCCGGCGTCGTAAAGCCTTTCCTTTAAAATGACATGAATAAGGGCGTAGTTGAGCGCCAGATCAGTGCCGGGACGGATCATCCAATAGCGATGGGCTTTGGTGGCGGTGACCGTCACGCGGGGATCGATGTAGGTCATCTGCGCACCGTTTTCGAGGGCTGTGGTCAGGTTGTTGACCTCTTTGACCGACACGGCCTCGAAAATATTCCGGCCGTAAAGGATGATGTGTTTGGTGTTTTTATAATCCATCCCCATCTGGCTGTCGGTGTAGCCGAACATGGTTCGGCAGGCCGTGTTGACGGACCCTTTGCACAACGCATCGTGCGTAAAATGGTTGGGTGACCGGATGGCTTTCATGAATGTCTTGCTGACGTGGGTGGCCAGGTTGGTGCGTTCCCCCAGGACCACACTATGCCCGCCATGGGTGTCGATAACAGCTTTCAGTTTTTCGGCCACATAATCGAGGGCCTCGTCCCATGAGGCCTTGCGCCATTTCCCTTCGCCCCGTTTGCCTTCACGAATCATAGGGCTCTGTACGCGCTGGGCGTCGTACTGCATCGAAATCCCAGCGGCCCCCCTGGGACACAGGCTGCCTTCCATCCCGGCAACATGAGGATTGCCTTCCAACCATTTCACCTGCCCGTTTTTAACCTCCACCCGGATCGGGCACCGTACCGAGCACATGAAACAGAGGCTGTAAATCGATTGCGTCATGCTTCCCCTCCCAATTATAAAGAAAACGATAAGTTGCTTTGGCAGACATCATGGTGAGATACCCTGCGCGGTCAGCGATGACCAGATGACCAAATCAAACAGCGGAGAAAATGCTGCAATTTGCATACCATTTGCCACAAGACGTTGAAGGGATTCCGCCTGCCGTGTTTCAAGGCGATAATATCAAGTAAATCCATCGGATAAGTCAATTAAAAAAAAGGCTGGCGTACCTGAATAAAGGCCTCAAATCGCTTTGGCGAAAAGGGGACCGCCAGTTTTTTCTGGCGGTGCCAGATAAAAATGGCGCACTCACAAGGTTGATGGGCTTGTAATGGCAGGTGTTCCAGGTCTATTTGTGCTGGTGCGGTACCTGGCCGTGGCGGTGGGCATGCAAATGTTCATGGAAATGGATTTCCTCATCCATCAGGATACGGCCGTCCTCCATGGAGTAAGTCTTGTCGGTCGTCGCGGAAAGGAACCGCGCATTGTGGGAAATGAGAACATAGGCTAAATCTAAATTGCCGATCAGATGCGTCAGCGTGTGGCGGGTCTGATCGTCCAGGCCGGTGGCGGGCTCGTCCAGCAGCAGAACCTCGGGTTCCATGGCCAGAATGGTCGCCAGCGAAACCAGCCGTTTCTCTCCCCCGGACAATCGAAAGGTGATGCGCTCCTCGAATCCTTCCAGGCCCAGTCTTGCCAGGGTGCGGCGGGCGATGCTCTCAGCCTCCTCACGGGATTTTCCCAGGTTCAGAGGACCGAAGGCCACATCTTCCAGCACGGTAGGGCTGAAAAGCTGATCATCGGCATCCTGAAACAGCATGCCGATACGCTGCCGGACCTTGATGAAATCCTGCTCCCGGCGAACCGGACGTCCAAAAATACGCAGTTCTCCGGCACAGGGTTTCAGCAACCCCATGATAATGTGAAACAAGGTCGTCTTACCGCTGCCGTTGGGGGCCACCAGTCCCACCCGCTCACCGGGGTAAAGATCGAAATCCAGGTTATTCAGAATATCGGGTCTGTCCGGGTAACCGAAGTCGATGCCGCGCAGGGAAATGATGGGGGCTGTTTTTTTGCCGGGTTCCAAGGATGCCTCTCAATCCAGTTTAAGGGGCCGGCCGGCCAGGGCCGCCCTGATATGGCGGCCGAAGATATCGATTATCGCCGATTGAACCCCCAGGCCGTCGGCTTCCGGGATGACGCGCAATCCCTGCTTTTCAAACCGGGATTGCCAGGAAGTCGGCTGATCACCGCTGATATCCTGCCTGAAATGGGCACCGGCCACCAGCATGAACGGTCTCAGTCTCGCCCGGCGGCACCCTGTGGCCCCAAGCTGGGCCGCAATGACGGACGGTCCAGGGTCGCCCTTGACCTGACCCAGAACAACCCGGTCGCCGAAGCGTGCCGCTATACCCCCGGCCAGGACCGCATAAGCCATCCAGGCGGGATGATCCGTCCCGTGGCCCACGAAAACCAGCGCGTCTTCTTCCGTCGGTGGTCGCAGCTTTTCGATCCAGTCCAGGACGGCATCGAAATCTTCCGGGTGCGAAAGAAGCGGCAGGCCGAGATGCACATCAAGGGGGCTTTGGGCCGCCTTCCAGACCAGGCCGTGAAATTCAAGCCCGCAGATCAGATGAAGCGATTGGACCACCGCTTTGCGACAGCCCGCCCGGGCCAGTTGGTCGAGAACCGTTGCGGGGGTCGCCAGCGCCTGACCTGTTTCTTCGCGCCGTCGGTTGCGGATGGCGCCTGAAGAAAAGGCCCAGTGGATCGGGTGTCCCGGAAAATGCCGGCCGCATTCCGCCTCAATCCAACGGTAGGTGGCGGATGCCGCGCTCGACGTTCCGGATGCCACCAGGACAATCGGTGTTTGATCGGCTGCCATGGATTCGGGGTTCGCTTTCGATGTTTTGTCACGGCCGTGGGAAATGGTTCAGCAGATCCATTCCAGCCCGAGCAGGACGATCATAGCAGATGCGGCCGTGAGCGCAAACCACCGATTGACGGGATGGGCCGGAAACCTCGCCAGTGAATGAAAGCGGCCGTTGAATCCGCGGCAGCGCATGGCCTGGTACACCCGATCGGCCCGGGCCGCGGCCCTCACAAAGAGTATGCCCACCAGGTAGGCATAGCTGCGGTAGGTGTGCAGACTGGTTCGCGGATTGAACCCCCTGATTTTCATGGCCGTACTCAAACGACGGTATTCCTGTTCGATAACAAAGATATATCGATAGCACATCAACAGCAGATAAACGAGTTTGGCCGGAACGCGCAGGCGGCCCAGGGCCTGGCCCAATGTGGTGACGGGGATGGTGGCCACAAGGGCCGTGAAAACGGCGATAATGGCCATGGATTTCAGAGTGATGTGGGCTGAGAGCACAATGCCCGGCCAATAAAAGTTGAGAGGTCCCAGCTTCCCGACGGCTTCTCCTTCGTAGGTCAGCGGCAGCAGCAGCCACAACATCAGCAGAAAACCCAGAACCACGGCCAGCCGCTTGCCGATCTCCCGGATATCCAAGCCTGACAGAAGCAGCAGCGCCAAAGCGGGCACGCAGGCAGCCATCAGGGCGGTAAACGAATGGAAAACCGCCACGGCGCACGAGAAGAAGGCGGCGGCCACGATTCTCAGCCGGGGATCGATGCGGTGCAGAAAAGAATCACGGGGCGCCTGGAGTTCCGTAATCATGGGGTTATCCGGACTTCCGACGGGAGTGGATATAGGCCCCCAGGCCGACCAGACCGAGGATGTACCCGATGCCGCCGATAATGTCGCTCAGGGAGGGCCCCGGCTCGAACTGCCGCAGGCGTTGCTGGATGGGCGCCAGTTTCTTGTCCAGCGACTGCTCGATCAGGGCCTGGAGGGCGGCCGGTGACAGCGTGACGGTCTCGGCGGGTTTTCCCGCTGCGGCCATCGGTTTGGGCGGCGCTGTTTCCGGCCAGGGTTCGGTTGGGGACGGTGCCACCGTCGGACCATCCGCGAATTCTTTGGCGTAAACCGTCCATTCGTTACGGTGGCCGGATCCCGCCATCAACACAATCCGCAGGGTTTCAGAACGCGGCGGCTTGAAGGCGAAGCGACCTTGGTCGTCGGTCCGGCCTTCCAGCAGCTTTTCACCCGCGGCATTGTACACGTCGATGCGGCCGTCCCGGGCGTAGCGCCCCCCGCTGAACTTGCTTTCCGTGAAAACGGTATCGCCCTGCACCCAGGCGAATACCATGACCTTATGAGCCCTGGCCGCGGCCGGCATCAAAACCAGCAGGAGGGCCAAGCCCCCCCAAAGACGGCCAGATCCGCGCAGCCAGTGGTTGATTGTCTTCACATGACCTTTCATGCTTCATCCCTTTCGACCCCTGTCGACGGTGCCGGCCTCGCCAGACCGGGCAGCAGATCCGGCTGAACCTGACGGAAAAAAGCGACACAGAAAACCGTGATCACTCCTTCGATTACCATGACCGGGATGTGCGCCGTGATAATCAGCAGGGTGACTTCCAGAAAATTTTCTTCTGTGAACATCAGGGCGCCACCGGTGATAACCGCCCCCAGGAGGATGCTGAAAAACCCGCAGGCAAAGGCGGCCGGGAGGGCAATTTCGCGGCGGCGGCCCACCAGCGGACCGAAAAGATAAAAGCAGACCACCGCCGGGGCTGCCATGATCAGGGTGTTAATCCCCAGGGTGGTCAGTCCTCCATACTGAAACAATAGGGCCTGCAGCAGAAGCGCCACCACGATTGTCGGGAACGCCCCCCATCCCAGCATCAGCCCGACAATTCCATTCAAAATCAAATGAACGCTGGAGGGGCCGATGGGCACGTGAATCAGCGAGGCCACGAAAAAGGCGGCGGCCAGCAGACCGGCTCGGGCGATGCGGTCGTAATCCAGCTTTTTAAGACCCACCGCCGTGCCGGCCACCGCCAGGGCGCCGCCGGTAAGGAGTACGGGGCCCGAAAGGACTCCTTCGGAAATGTGCATGGTTTATCTTCTCCGTCTGGCCGCGAACCCTTAATTCTGCGGCCATTCCTCGAACTTC
>JAERRP010000380.1 GCA_016735415.1 Desulfobacterales bacterium
GATATCCCCGAGAATGCCAAGTATAGCGGTGATGTCTACGCCCGGGCCCGCATACGCGTCGACGAGGTCCTGCAGTCCATGGATATCATCGAATTCCTGTTAAAGAATCCGGTGCAAACCCAATGCACGACGACAACCGAGCTGAAACCGGCGGCTTCCAGGATGGTGGTCACCCTCAATGAGGCCTGGCGCGGAGAAGTGTCCCACTGTGTGTTGACCGGTGCGGCCGGCCGGATCATTCGTTACAAGGTCAAGGATCCCTCCTTTCATAACTGGAACGGCCTGGCCATGTCTTTGCGGGATACCGGAATTTCCGATTTTCCTTTGAACAACAAAAGCTTCGACCTGTCCTATTGCGGGTTTGACCTATAGCAACGCGCAAGCTGCGAGAAAAAACCGAAATGATCAAAACGCTGCAAAATCGATTCGAGCAAGGGTATCGCACCTCCCGTTATCCCCAAGAGGCGATTCAACTGCCGGAGCGCTACCGCGGTCGGCCACAAATTGCCCGGGACGCTCCGGCCGATCTGGTCAATCAATGCGCGGCCGCCTGTCCGCAGGAGGCCATAAACGCTGAAAACAGGCGTATCGACCTGGGGCGTTGCGTGTTCTGCGGCACCTGTGAGCGTGTGTCGGAAGGGCGTTTTGTGACGTTTTCGCAGGATTTTGAAATGGCAACGGCCCAAAGGGAAGACTTGTTGACCGATGGTTCCATACCGGCGCTGAAAGAGCATGCCAAACGTCATTTTAAAAAACTATTCGGACGCTCGCTTCAGCTTCGTCAGGTTTCGGCGGCGGGGTGCAATGCCTGCGAAGCGGACCTGAATGTACTGGCTACACCCTTTTTCGACCTGGCGCGCTTCGGCATTAATTTTGTGGCCTCGCCCCGTCACGCGGACGCCATTGTCGTGACCGGGCCGATATCCCGAAATATGAAGAGCGCCCTGCTGAAAACCTATGAAGCCGTGCCGGCCCCTAAAGTGGTCATTGCCGTGGGCAGCTGTACTTTATCGGGGGGGCCGTTCCGGGGCAGTCCTGAAATCACGGAAGGACTCGACCAGTTGCTTCCCGTCGACCTGTTTATTCCGGGATGTCCGCCCCATCCTCTGACCAACTTGCATGCTTTTTTATCTTTTTTCAAATAGAGGGGATTCGCCATGAAAACATCCACCGTATCAGAACTAATGGTTCCGCTTTCAGAATATGCTTCCGTTTCCGACGATGCCACCCTGTGCGATGCGATTCTGGCTCTGGAAAAAGCCCAGGAAGAATTCGACCAGACCCGCTACCGTCACCGTGCCATCCTGGTATTCGATAAAAACAATAATATTGTCGGCAAGATCAGCCAGGTGGACGCACTCAAGGCGCTGGAGCCCAAATACGACGAATTGCTGACCGATACCAGCGCCCGGCATTTGGGAATCAGTACCAAATATATCCAGGGTATGCTGGATATATTTTCCCTCTGGGCCAGCCCCATGGAGGATATCTGCAAAAAAGCGGCCGACCGGAAAGTCGTCGAATTCATGTACAAACCGACCGCCGGAGAATACGTCCATCAGGATGCCTCCCTGGATCGCGCCATTCACCAGCTGATTATCGGCCACCATCAATCCCTGCTGGTGACGGACAACGCCGAGGAGATCGTCGGGGTCCTGAGACTGGTAGACATCTTTGCGGCGGTCTTTCAAAAAGTAAAGGCGTGTAAGCTGGAGTGCCAGGAAGATGAATAGATCGATCGGCACCGAATCGATCAAAACGATACAGGAATCTGACTGAGGAGGATATTAATATGAATGATGGTGTGAGCAGCACATCAAGCCAGATTAACTGGAGCCGGCTGATTTTCCTTTTTACAGGGATCATCCTGTTCGCGGTTGTATATTACTCGTCGAGCTGGCCGGATGCCGTCGATCCCATGGGAAAGCACTTTGAGCTGACCCGGGAGGGCAAGGGGGCTCTGGCGGTCTTTCTGCTGGCCGGCATCTGGTGGGTGTTTGAAGTGGTGCCCATCGGGGTCACAAGCCTGGCCATCGGGGTATTGCAGGCCCTGTTCCTGATCCGGCCGGCCAAGGTGGCCTTCAAGGACTTCATGGACCCCTCGGTCATGTTTATCTTCGCTTCGATTGTCATTGGCCTGGTATTCACCAAGACCGGCTTGACGGGACGACTGGCCTACAAAATGCTGGCCATCGTGGGCGAGAAAACCAGCATGATCTATCTGGGTTGCTTTGTCGTTACGGCGGCGCTCACCCATATTATGGCCCACACCGCGGTGGCCGCCACGATTTATCCTTTGCTGGTGGCCGTTTATTCGCTCTATGGGGAAGGCGAAAAGCGGACCCGCTTCGGCAAGGGGCTCTTCATCGGTATGGCCTACGTGGCGGGAGCTGGAAGTATTGTGACCCTGTTAGGGGCGGCCCGGGGGGCTGTGGCTTTAGGGTTTTACACCGATATCGTCGGTGAAACGGTTTCGTTTTTCAAGCTGACCTACTACATGTTTCCGATCGGCTGGCTGATGACTTTTCTTTTATGGGGCTTTTTCATGATTTTCTTCAAACCGGAAAAAGCGACCATTCCGGGTCTGCGAGAGAAAGCCAAACGCCTGTACGCGGAACTGGGGCCGCTGAAACGCAAAGAAATTCTGGCCCTCGTTATCGTACTGGCCTGCATTGCGACCATGTCCATGCGTTCCTTTGTTCCGATTTTAAAACCGGTGGACAAAACCGCCATTATTCTGATTTCCACCATCCTGTTCTTTATCACCGGCATTCTGGACATCGATGATCTGGAGTCGATTCCCTGGAACATCATTTTACTTTTCGCGGGTGCCATGAGCATCGGGTTCTGTCTCTGGGAAACCGGGGCCGCCAAGTGGCTGGCTGTGAACTGGCTGGTGATGTTCAAGGAGGCCAACTGGTTCGTGTTCACCATGAGCATCGCCTTTTTCGTCATGATGATGACGAATTTCATTATGAACGTGGCGGCCATTGCCATTTCATTACCGGTGGCGTTTGTGATCGCTCCGTATCTGGGCGTGTCAGCCGAAGTCATTCTGTTTGCGGCGCTGGTCACGGCCGGCATGCCGTTCCTGCTGCTGGTGGGCGCGGCGCCCAATGCGATTGCTTATGACTCCAAGCAGTTT
>JAERRP010000127.1 GCA_016735415.1 Desulfobacterales bacterium
ATAACAGACAGGTAACAATGTAAATGAATGATATGAAAATATACTGGCCCCGGGATCCCCTAAAAGCCCGGGCCACGCATCGGGTCAAGCCGCGAAAGTCTTGAAAACCAAACTGAACTTCTAAAAGGAACAAGATCGATGCCAACTGAAACCGCCCGCCAGAACGCCATAAAGACCCATATTCTCAAGGACCCCTTTGTCCGTAAAATGGGCGCCCGCTTCGAGGTCATCAAACCGGGCTACAGCCGCGTATCGTTGACTGTAACGGAAAACATGGCCAACTTTCACGGTATGACCCACGGCGGACTCATTTTCGCCCTGGCCGATATGGCCTTTGCTGCGGCCGGCAATTCGCACGGCCAGACGGCGGTGGCCCTCAACGTCAACATCAGCTTTTTGAAAGCCTCCCGTCCGGGCGACAAACTGGTGGCCGAAGCCAAAGAAGTTCAGGTGGGCGGCCGCACGGCGGTCTATGAGATAACCGTACGCGAGGCCGACAGCGGTGCCATCATCGCCTGCAACCAGGCCACGGTGTATCGTAAAAAAGAATGGTTTGTCGAACCGGCGGCCGATGATAAGTAAGAACGGCGGGAAAAAAAATCGTCCGATGGTCTGATCTTATATACTTGATTAAACCGCAGCGAATTCGATATATAAGAAGCGTCAGGCAGACAGCCCAACTGAAAAGGGTTCGCGTTCGCGCGGACTGTTTTTTTTAAACACGATGAATTTTTTAACGACCATCATTATTGTTCTACTGGCTGTCATCGGCGGCGGGCTGCTTTATGAATGCTACCGCTTGCGTGAGCGTCTGGCACGCATGAGCCGCACCGCCCAGAGCAAACGATCCGAATACGAGAAGCTTGAAAATGAGCGCCGGGGCGAGATTGAAGCCCGCGGCCGGCCCGAAGAAAAGCTGCGCAGCTACCTGCAATTGATGGACACGATTATCAATTCGATTCCCAACCCGATCTACTTCCGGGATGGAGACGATATCTTCCAGGGATGCAACAACGCTTTTGCACGCGATATCGTGGGCCTGACCCGTGACCGCATCCTCGGACAGCGCCCCCGCGATCTGGCCGCACAGATCCCGAATGAACTGGTTGCCTGCCTGGAAGACCGCAGGAAAGGGGCCCGTTCGGGCAACGAACTGCATTCCTTCGAAGCGGAAGTTCCCTGTGCGGACGGGATCAAGCGCGATTTTCTCTTTACGATCAACACCCTGTCGCCGGAGGAAGGGCAGGCCGCGGGAAGTGTGGGTGTCATGCTGGATCTGACTCAGAAGAACCGGGCCGCCCGGGAACGCGCCCAGCGTGATAAATTCCAGGGCGTTCTCGAAACCGCCGGGGGCGTCTGCCACGAGATGAATCAACCCCTGCAGGTCATATCCGGTTATGCTGAAATCATGATGGCGGAAGTGCCTTCCGAGCATAAAATGTTCCGCATGGCCTGCCAGATCAGCGAGCAGGTGGACCGCATGGCGGACATCACCGGCAAGCTGCAGAAAATAACCCATTACGAAACCATGGACTATGGCGAACACGCCCGCATCATCGACATCCACAAATCATCCCTCCCGGGCTAAAGGCTCGCGAAAAATTAACTTCACATGGCAGTGCCTTTTTCATTCTCTTATTATTCCTGCGGCCGCGAATCCTGCCCGGACAAACGTCGCGGCGCCATCATGCCTGTTGACTCTTTCCGGGAAGAGTTGATATCGAAAAGATACGGCCCCGCTTCCAGACAAGATATGGGCCCAGGCAAAGATCAAAGGCAGAAGGTCTTCGGCTGAAGTGCGCACGACCGCGCCGGCATGAAACCGACATCTCCCGTTGAATCGCCCCCTGACCGCTGCGCTTTCTCGACCTCTACCGGAACGGAACAAGCAGGCGCCTCCCGTCTACGGCCGGCCGACGGACCGTAATGTTTATACCCGCCCGGGATCTGAAACGACAACGAGAGGGGGAAAGCCATGCCTTTGCGTTCATCCACGGCCACCCGAACCTGCCATCTGGAGGACAACGCCGGACTGGGCCTGATCCACGACTGCACCATCATCGATCCGGTAATGTCGCCTTCGAAGGACATTCCCTACAATCTGGTGGATGTGCACAATCTGACAGCGACCGGCGCCCGCATCGTTCACCACTGCGCCGTTGAAACCGGAACAGCGCTGGGGTTCATGGCCTACGACCGCCAGGTGCGCGAATGGAAATCGTTCCAGGCCCGCGTTGTGTACTGCGATGGGTTGCCCGACCAGGGCGATTGCTGTGTCTGTGACCTGGAATTTCTTCCCATGGTACCGGAGCCGTCGAAGGCCATCTCCAATCTGGAATTTCTCGTCAACACGCCCCTGTTCGCCAGTGTTCCCCAGCGGGCCCTGCTCCATCTCATCAACTGCCTGACGCGGCACCGGTTCAGACTCGGCGAGCGCCTGTTTAACCAAGGGGAAGCCGGTGGCTGTCTGTATCTGATCCAATCCGGCATCAGTGCTTTCCTGGTCGAAAAAGACGGGCGCACCCACCGGGTCAGCTGCTTTCAGAGCGGTGATGTCTGTGGTGCCATGTCGGTTTTGACCGGCGAGCCGCGCCGTGGCCATGCCGAAGCTGAAAGTGATATGGTGGTCTGGCAACTGGAATGCCGGGACTTCGAACGCGTGGCGGCCAGGCATCCCGAATTGCGAATTTTTCTGACGGATCTGGTCACCCAGAGGCTGGAGTCCTGGAGCTACACCGGTGATCGCACGGTGGGGAAATATACCATCAAATATCGCATCGGCACCGGGGGCTGGGGCATCGTCTATCACGGTTATCACAATGCTCTGGGCATGCCGGTGGCCATTAAAATGCTGAAACACGATATGGCCATGGACCCCCTCTTTCTGGAAACCTTCCGCCGGGAAGCCCAGACCATCGCCCGGCTGAACCACCACAATATCGTCCAGATCTTCGATATCGATGAAGTCTATCAGACCATTTTCATCATCATGGAGTATTTGGAAGGCGAATCACTGCGCACCGTCCTGAACAAACAGGGTAAGCTCGCGGGGCCGGAAACCGTCAACTATCTGTCCCAGATCGTCCGCGGCCTGGAATACGCCCACGGTCATGGCATCATTCACCGGGATATCAAACCGGAAAACATCTTCCTGCTGCCTGACGGCAGGATCAAAATACTTGACTTTGGTCTGGCCGCCGCTCCGGGGGAAGAAGACATGGCGTTGGACACCACCATTTTCTATGCGCCTCCCGAACAGATCGAGGGGGAGCCTGAGGATGCGCGCTCGGACATCTATGCCCTGGGCATCATGGCTTTCGAAATGCTTCACGGTAAACGGCCTTTTCCGGAAAACGATATCGGCCGCCTGATGGATATTCACTGCAAGCAGGAGATTCCCGATCCCGCCAAGTATGTTCCCGATCTACCGGAAGAACTTCGCCGTTTTATCGTCAAATGCTGCCGCATCGACCCTGCCCAGCGGTATGGCTCAGCCAGGGAAGCTCTGGAAGACCTGGATCAACTGGCGCGCAGTCTGAGTATTGAAGAATTAGGGGAAAAAAGGATGCTCACGTCAGTATTCATGATCTATCCGGAAAAGCATCGCCAGGGACTGGCCCGCCTTCTGGAAGATTTCAGCCGGGAGGTCGAACGCCTGGGAATCGTCATGAAAACCAGCGAAACAATGGATATTTGAGCAGTGGACGTGCCATCATCCCAGCAATCGTTCGTACACATCCATAATATCCCTGGCCTTACTTTTCCAAGAAAAATTTCTACGAATAAATTCTTTTGCTCTGGATCCCATAGCTTCGGCTATTTCACAATTGTCCAGCAAGTATAGAACGGCTTTTGCAAACGCTTCATAATTTTCATTTTCGACAATATACCCTGTCTTATAATGCTCAATGATCTTAGCCGAGCCCTCGAATGAAACCACCGGCCGGCCGGCGGCCATGTAGTTCAAAAGTTTTTGGGGGATGCCGTCACATTCGACGCGCGGGTTTAAAACAACGTCTGCGGCCTTCAGGTATTCCGGCAGTTTTTCATAAGAAGACGGCGTGATCTCGATCTGAGACTCGATTCCCAATTGCCGCGCCAAGGTCAGGTAGGGTTGAAAGCAATCGTTGGTAATGATCTGAAGTTTAACATTCCGGCGCAATTTTCCAATCCGGACAAAAATTTGCAGGAAATGGTTTATTCCCTGAAAACTGCTTAAACCGCCGGCATAAACGATTTTCTTTATTGATTGATCGTGTCCGACGCCACATGTCGGGCGCCCGAAGTGCTCTATCTCCACACCGCTCATGATTACGGATATGCGTTCGGGCTGGATTCCAGCCCTGGCAATTAGTTTGTCGCGGATGTCCGGCGTGACGGTGATGACATGGTCTGCCCGGATGGGCAGCCGTCCATCCAAAAACTGACCGAGGCGCCTCGCCAAAGGTTCGGCCAATTCGCTCCAATAAAAATGCAATTCGGATTCCAGCAGCGTATGGGCATCATAGATGATGGGCACCCGATTATATTTTGGCAGCAAAAGGCTTGCAATCAAGCCTTCATAGTGATGCGCGTGAACGATATCAACACGCAAGCCTGAAACAATTTTCTTGAGCTTCCAGAAAAGCAACGAATCCACGACCATTAACTTCTGGAGGGTGGGACCTGCTGAAAACTTCTTATACGTCGGTACGTTTCTGATGCGGTGAATTTTAAAAGGCAGCTTCTGCTCTTCTTCAGTGGTTATACTTCCGAGATGGTAGGCAACAACATGCACTTCGCACCCGCTAAGCGCTAAAGCTTCCGCCATTCTGAATATTCGGACGGGAGTCCCTCGTCCATAAGGCAGGGGGCAGGCGCCAACCAAAACGATCCGATAAGTTTTTGTCATGATCTAAACCGTGGCGGCGTGCCAACTTTCATTATTGTTGCTTTAACAAAGTGAGGCAATCTTTTCAGGTTCCGCAAACTGAAGGAAAGACCCTATCGGGGGCTATTTCAAAGCCGGTCTATATGGGGTCGAATTTTTAAATATCTTACGGCCTCTTTAGTATTAAGTCCAGTGGAAAGGATCATTAATCGAACTGTCAGCTTATGAGTTGGCCTTAAAACTCAAGCCGAAATTTTTTCCCATCTACCCCGCATTCAGCCGATTCGGCCTGGATCAAGATAACGTGTTTTTTTGACGTAGCCGAAGCAACGCTTGCGGTTGCAATCAGTCATCCCGTCATTGTACAAAATAAAGCTTGGGCGTTTTAATATTTCGAGCCCTTTACTTAAAGGAGATGCCATGACCCTGCGCAACATGGCTGCGGACAAAAAAAATATTGGGCGGATTCTCGGTAATGCCCTGGCATGCCGGCTGGTCTGCACTTCCCTGGCGGTTGCTTTTGTAATCGCCGCGGCATGGGTGTTCGATATCTCTCCGACTTTACGTATGGGCTTGTTGGTTGCGGGGGGGGGATGGATCGCTTTTCAGGCCAGTGAGTTTATGGTTGGCATTTTCCAAGAGAAATTGAGGCAGGATTATGCTGCCATAACAGAGGCCGCGGCGGCCGCGGTGACATTTATGGGCGTATTCATTTTGTCGCGACTGGGTTCAAATCTTTATGGAATGCTGGGAGCGGCCGCTTTTGGTTTCATGTTTAGTTTCACCCTCAGAGTGTTGCTCGCACGAAGATTGGTCAGCTTTCGGCTTCGATTTGAATATTCCGCCTGGTGGGACCTCATGAAATCCGGATTACCCATTGCGGCCTCATATTCTTTGATTCTGATATATGTCCGCGGCGATGTCCTTCTGCTGGCCCATTTTCAGTCACCAACAGACGTGGGCTTATACGATATTGGCGCGAAAATATATGAAATCAGCGCCAGTTTCCCCTATCTCTTCGGCGGCCTGATTTTGCCGCTGATGACACGCGACTACAGGCTGGACCGGGATTGCTATATTGCACGCCTGGGAGGCGCACTGCCTGCAGATCTTCTTTGCGTTCAACGCTTGAAGTGCTTTTTGCCGGCGCTGTGATGGCAGCGGTACTGTGGGGCCTTGGAAAGACCGGCATGCCCTGGTACGTGAATGCGGGCTGTGGTATAATTATCTATTTATGCGTATTGATTCCGATGCCAAAATTACGGTTGGGCCTTCAGCATCTTGCGGCCGAATGATCAGCGTCTGAGAAGCGCACAACAGGCTTCACTGAATTGACGGAAACGGAACTCCCTATGGGAGCTTAATGGATCCCCAATGCGTTGCGCCATCATCTATCCACCCACCAACTTGGGCATCAACGCTCCTCCGGGCGATGCCCTGGCTGTGCTCATCTGGGAGATCGGTCGGCGTATAGGACACACCGATGGAGTGACCGTGTTCGGCAACCGGCGGCGCGGTCAAGCGGGAAAGGAATCGCTGGGAGGCATTGAGCTGCGACGCCTGGCGGTGTGGCCCGATCAGTTGTTGGGGCAGCTCCATCGGCTGGACGGCATCCTGTTTATGGATCCCAAACGTCCATTCCGCTCCTCTCGACTGTATTATCATTTTTACGGGAAACGCGTGGCCCTTGCCGCCCACCCTTCGATATCATTCATGTGCATGCCGTTCCCAATTTTCTCCCCAGCCTGCGGGCGAGCGCACCGCGTGCCAAGATTGTTTTTCATGCCCACGATCACCGCTTGGCGCGCTATGAAATTTCAATGACACGCAAGCTTCTGGCGTCAGCCGACAGTATTCTGGCCTGCAGTCAATTCGTTGCCGACGCCATTGCCGCGCGTTTCCCGACGCTGGCAGCGCGTTGTGAACATCTTTACAATGGTGTTGACGATCGCTTTTTTTT
>JAERRP010000381.1 GCA_016735415.1 Desulfobacterales bacterium
AGCAGGAAATACTGCCCGTGGTTGAGTTGGATGGAACGGTGGGATGGCGAGAGGTCAGCGCTTTTCCCATTTTTGATCAAAACTCAGACCTGACAGGTGTCGTTGTCTGTATTCAAGAGATTAAAGGCCGAAAACAGGCAGAAGATCTGCGAAAGGAGTACTATGAGTTAGAAAACCGTCTTTATCAACGAACGGTAGAGCTTTCAAAAACAAAAAAAGAACTACAGGCGGCAATATATGATCTCAAGAAGGCTGAGAAATCCCAAAAGAAAACAAGGGCGGCATTAGAGTTGCAGACCTGTGAACTTGAGGAAATAAATACAGCGCTCAAGGTTTTTATGCAACAAAGAATCGAAGCCAAAGCAGAGCTTGAAGAGACGGTATTGCTTAATGCAAACAATTTGATTATCCCTTTTTTGGAAAGATTAAACAAAAGTAGATTGGATAGCAAACAAAAGGCATATTTAAATATCATCGAATCAAATTTGAAGGAGATTGTTGCGCCGTTGGTGTACGGATTTTCCAAAATAAATATAAAGCTAACTCCCATGGAAATTCAGGTAGCAAATCTTGTTAAGCAGGGTAAAACCACAAAAGAAATCGCAGAATTAATGAATCTGGCCACAAGTACAATTGATACTCACAGGAACAAAATCAGGAAGAAACTTTCCATAAAAAACAAAAAGATAAACCTTAGAACCCATCTTTTTTCTATCCAATAACATGGAGATTCTCTCCATATTAGATCCCCAATCCTTCAATATTGACTTCACAGCTATATCTGGCAGCATAGAATCATCTTACATATACCTTTGGAACAAGCTTTAAAATAAGAGCTATGTCCCCTCTGTTTGAGGTCCTGGGACGAGGTGTGTTTATGGGATAACCCTTTTGAGGGTATGCATTCTGATTACTTAAACCGTATTAAAACAACTGGAAGAAAGGAGAGGTGCTCTATGAAAACAAGAAAATTGTATGAAGTTTTTATGTTTTTCATTTTGGCAGGCAGTCTGGCGTTTGTAGCCGGAAACTCTTGCCCTGATTCGGCATATGCGGAGGTTGCCCGTGCATACGGGGGCCCCGGTCGGTTTGACACCACGCTCTATGCCGGTCAAACCATCATTGATGCCGGCATGGCAAGCGTCTGGAATTCAAAGGGAAACCTGCAGATCTATATCAAACCCTCAGGAGAATGGCTGATTAGCGAGGTTCATGTTTTCGTTGGAACGGATCAGGATCAGATTCCGACAGTGGAGGGCAATCCCGTACCGGGAAAATTCCCGTACAAAGATGAATACTCCGATCCTGTTTCAGAACATACAACCGAGGTGCCTTTCGCGGATCTGGAATTTAACTGGGGCGCCCCCTGGGAGGATGAGCGAGTTCAGAAGATTGCGGTGCATGTCGACCTGGTTATGCTTGATGAAGAAGGGGAAGTAATCGCTGAAGAGGGTGCCTGGGCATTTGGCCCGAACGAGTTCGAAGGGTCTCAGTGGGGCTGGTGGTTTGATTACGAAATGGCCCATCCCAAGCGCGGTCATTTTATAGACTCGCCCGTGGGTGGTTTGAGTTGTAAAACGCCGACATTCTTCGGTTTGACGGATGCATCCGGCGGCTTTGACTATTTTCCCGGAGAGCGTGTAGAGCTGGCAATCGGCTCGGTGCACCTGGGGAACCCCCTGGCTGGGCATAAGGTCTCTCCACTGGACATCTTTGAATCGGCAGATACCGACGATCCACGAGTGATCAACATGGCGCGCCTATTGCAAAGCCTGGATGCGGATGCCAGTCCTCAGGACGGTATCAACATCACCGAAGACGTGGCAGCCTGCCTTGAGCAGACAGTAGGTTCGACCTCCCTTGACTTCTCTAATAATGGGCAGATCGAAGAGGTGATTAATGGAACCAAGACGTGCGCATCAGTCAAAGGTATAACCCTGGTCGCAGTCTCGGCGGAGGACGCAAAGGCGAATCTCGACAAATCGCTTGACAGCAATATGTTCCGGAAGAATGTATCGAGAACGCCGGATATGGCCAGCGCCAAGGCGAAACTGAATATTATGGGCGTATGGCTGCCTGCCTTGAGAGCCAACGGTGAACCGGCATATTACACAGATGACAATGGGAACACTGTGACCGGCATTCCTTATTATGACGCCGACGGCAATCTTATCAGAACCGCTACAGAGGCAAAACCGATTGTAGTCATATACTGTGATGAGGTTCCTGAAACCGGCGCGTACGACGTTTTTGCGTCGATCTCCAGGGATGACGGAAATACATGGAAACGCAAGAATATCTCACGCATGGCCGACAGGTCTTCATTTACACTCGCAAATGGCCAGGAATATTTCGGCCATTGCAAAAAACCTGTCTTCCAGGTAAGAGGCAACAAGATCATTGTAACCTGGACAAGTAAATTCGCCAAGGGCGGGAAGCCGAGATATTCCATCGTCGTGGACGATCAGGATACTGATGAAGTGGAGGATGACTATCCCTACGACGACGCATACTATGCCGATGACATATGGGGTGTTTCAGGGCCGCAGCGTTCCGTGGATTATACCGACCAGGGTTATCCGGAAGTAGGCGAAGTTCCTTACAGCGCTGTCTGGGTTGCAAGGGCTGTTATCGCTACGCAAGCCGATGTTGATAAGGGGCTGGGTGATATTGTCTGGTTCAAGCCGGAGAGATTAACTTCCGCTCGTCGTGACGCGAATCAGATTTTCTGCGGCGGAGCTGATGGCGCTGGTTTTGCAATTACCTGGCAGGAAGACCCGGGAGGTCTACGTCCCGGTGAGGCCAAAGGACCCGGTCCCGGCTGGGGCGGCGCGACCACAAACCACAAGACAGACATCTGGTACAGCTATGTCACCTGGGGTGATTTCGCCAAGGTTGACACTAACTTTATGGCGGGCGGTGACCCCGAGCACGACGACCCTGATTTTGTCGGCAGACCCAAAGCCCTTGTGCCAATGTCCCTGCCGGTCAGAGTATCCGACAACGATGTGGTCAATACTCATAACATGTGGATTGAACTTAATGAAGATGATACTTCCCCGACATTTGGCTATCCCGTCCTTGACGGTAACGGAAATTTCATCCCAATGTTAAATCCCGACACAAACTCCCCTGACAGCGATGGCTCACACCGCTATGGTTATATGGTGGAAGATCTGTGGAACTGGGACGGGGGTATGTGCAACGAAAATGACACGGTTAACTGGGTAAAAGAGGATGGCGGCACACTTTATAAGTTCACTAATCAACAGGGCGAACTGAAAACCGTGGTTGTCACTGCTGACGGCAGGCCTCTGGATGGTAATACCGGTGCAGCCAGACCGAATCTGTTCCTCCAGACTTACACCAAGTCCGACGGTACAAAAAGCGCCTGGGCCATAATGGCGTATGAAGAGACTAAGGGTGTTGGTCTGGGACCGCCTGACGATATCGGAACTGGTGGGGAGCCCGAGGACGGCAGTGGGTATGACCCGTATGAGACTTTCCCTGATGAGGGCAAGAACGTCATTTACCACAGCTTTGACTTTCAGAACCCCGACCTGGTTAGTGCCGGTAAAATTCTCAACCTGCAGGAAACCGAGGGAGAGGTTATCGGAGAAGGTGCCTCGGTTTACGTGACTGAAGTGCCCTGTTTTGGTTCTGATGAGAATGGCGATTGCATTACGAATCCTGCCGCAGGCGATCTGATCCTTGATTGGAAGGGTGACTCGATCCTGGCCTACGAAAACGCCAGAAGACCGCGGTTTATCCTACAGGGAAAGGCTGCGGCAACTGCCAAGACGGAATATTCCGGCACCGTGCTGATCGTTCTTTACAAAGAGGGCGAGGCCGGCGCGGGTAGGCCTTCCGACATCATGGCCAGGCGCTGTGTCGCAAAAGACACGGCGGGGAATCCCTATGCCCCGGCGAATTTCGTGGACGGAGCGCAGAACGTCAGTACTGTTACTCCCCTTGTAACGTGGATAAATCCCGACCGTGACCCGGACGCCAAGGGTGACGGAGTTAAGGTATGTAAATGGGAACAGCCCGTAGGAAACCTTGCAGTAAAATCAGAAGTAAATCCTTATGAAGACGCTCGTGCCCATCGCGGCGGAATTCGCGGCGATTTTGTCATCATGGGCTATTCCTTCACACCCAACTGGGCAGCTTCAAGAAATGCCCATGACAAGTACGACTTCTACATCAGACGTTCCTTTGACGGCGGTGAGACATGGACTACCGATCCTGCCAGTAACGTACCTGTTGTCCATACGGACATCTTCATTAATCCTGACGGTGTTTCAGGCGCAGAACTGGACGAAGAGGGCAATGATGAGACCGAGGCCACCAAACACTATGAGGTCGAAACCACTTATGGTGACGAAGGTTGTGAGTATGAGCCTGGTCGAAATGTCTCACTGCCAAAGAACAACAAGACCAGCGTAATCGAGCCTCGAATTGTTGCCGTTCCCGGCACTATCAAGGTTGACGGAGTCTGGACAGGTAACGCTGAAGACAGGCAGAACCCGAGTGTATTTTATCTTGCCTATGGTACCGCGACCAACCTTCGGGATGTTGATAAGACTCCGGAAGACCTGTTCTTCAGCTTCTCGACGGACAAGGGTACAACTTTGGAAAAGGGAGAATGGGTTGTCTATTCTGGCAGAGAAGGTAATTTCCCCGGCGAGACGGTAACGGGCTGGTACAGACTGGCAAAGGGAGATCAGGAACAGGGCGAAGTTCAGCTTCGTATGACTCCTGACGGTTCAAGATTTTATTCAGTCTGGCTGGATGAAGGCGCAGAGGGCAGCGATATCGTGTTCCGTCGGATCATGTCCAGCGAGTTCGACTGTAATGTAGCGCCTGGAACACCATAAACATAACCATTAATCAATTAACTGGATAGCTGATTGACTCAAGTAGATCCCACATGTTGTGGTTTTGACACGCACATGGCTTTCACCGCATGGGCACGCGTGGTCACGGCCGCTGCATAAGCCGGTAGAAGAGCTTGCCGCTGTGTATTGTGGTCACTTGAGTCAATCAGTCACCCATTAAAAAAATTGAGTATAGGGCACCTTCGCAAAAACATAGTTCGACAAAAATTAGGGAAAAGAATACATAAAAAGCCATGAACATCAATCAATCTTCATTTCATTTTAATTTGCCCCTATGGCCGAAAATATGATTATCCCCGGAAATTACAATTCATGAAGGCTATTTTTTCAGGTCG
>JAERRP010000097.1 GCA_016735415.1 Desulfobacterales bacterium
CAGCTCGCGGACATTGCCGGGGGATTCATATTGCATCAGAACATCCAGGGCCTCCTCGGCAATGGCTTCACGGGAGGACCCGCCGTTGGTATGGGCGAGCAGCGCGGCAATCAGGACCGGAATGTCTCCCCGGCGTTCGCGCAGCGGCGGCAGGTGCAGCCAGGCCCCACGGATGCGGTAGTAAAGATCCTTACGGAAATGACGTTTGCGAATCAGGCGATCCAGATCTTCATTGGTGGCCGCAATAATGCGGACATCGGTCTGACGCGGCAGCGAGGTGCCCAGTTTCATGTACTCCCCATTCTGCAGGACCCGCAAGAGTTTGCCCTGCAGCTCCATCGGCAGAATACCGATTTCATCCAGAAAGAGCGTGCCGCCGTTGGTTTGCTCCAGATAACCGGTGCGCTCGTATTCCGCCCCGGTAAAGGCGCCTCGGGTGTGTCCGAAAAATTCGGCATCGAACAGATTGCTGTTCGACGCGGCCATGTTGACCGGCGTAAACGGTTTCCCGACCCGCGGGCTGGCGGTGTGTACGGCCCGCGCCAGCAGTTCCTTACCGGTCCCGCTTTCACCGGTGATGAGAACAGGAAAATGGCTGGCGGCATGGAGTTCGGCTTCCCTCAATATCCGGATCATCTTGCGCGAACGGGTGATGATCGCACTGAAAGCCTCCTTGTTGTGAACCTCGGGGAGCACGTCCCGCTTGTCCATGTCCAGTATGTCCAGCAGACGCTTGCGTTCCAGGGCGCGATCGATGGTTTTCAGCAGTTCTTCTTCCCGCACCGGCTTGACCAGATAATCGTAGGCCCCCTTTTTCAGGCATTTGACCGAAACGCGGGCTTCGTTCACGGCCGTGATCATGATGCATTCCGTGTTAGGGCTCGTATTTTTGATGATCTCCAACAGCTCCATACCGTCCAGATCGGGCATGGTCACGTCGATCAGGGCGATATCGAACGTCGCGCCGGCATCGAACTGGGCGGCGGCCTCCAGAGGATGGTCGAGACAGAGGATATCCCCATAGCCGGCTTTTTTGAGCTTGAGCATGAGGATTTCGAGGTAGTCGCGATCGTCGTCGATAATGAGAATGCGGTTTGCCATCGGTCTGTCGGTGCCCCCCGGCGACTGAAATTCATGGGCCGATGCAGCGTCGTCTTGCCGGCCCTCGCGGCGCGCAGCATGACATAATGCCAAAATGGACTATGCCAAAATGGGACCGGCGGATTAAATATCTGAATTTAAATGGAATGTAAAGCACAGTGTTCCAAAATGGTAGGTATTTCCAAGCGGCTTCGGTCCCGCTGTTTCAGGGGGTCGGCGTGGGGCCGCAAAGAAACATACTGAAATTTAATGGTATTTTCGATGGCTTCCTTTCAGGCTGAACTGGCCCGAGACTTGCTTTGGATTGTTACCGGAATGCCGCCGGCAAAAAAGACCGGGCATTGCCATGTTAAGGGCTCGCGAAAAAATAACTTCATATTTTAAGCGCCGATGCATCCCGTCCGGCGGCGTTGTGAAAGCTCGGAATAGGTCAGCTATTCCTGCGTTTTCACGCCTTGCCCGACAGGCGCCTCAACTCTGAAACTTGTGAACTTATTTTTACGCGAACCCTAAGCCGATAGAAATCTTCCGGGAGGGATGGAGATGCATCTGAAATGCAAATTCGATGGCGGTGAATTTGCAGTCCTGGTGGAATTGATTCCACCCAAGGGTACCGATGTCGCTCTTATGCTTGAAAATGCCCAACGGATCCAGGAGGAGGTCGACGCCTTTGTCGTTACCGACATGAGCAATGCCATCATGCGCATGAGCGCCCTGTGCGGGGCCATGCTCCTGCAGGCCCGGGGCCTGGAAACCATCATGCAGATCTGTAGCCGGGACCGCAACCGGCTGGCCCTTCAGGGCGATCTTCTGGGGGCCAACGCCTGCGGTATCATGAATCTGGTGACCATCACGGGGGAAGACCCGACCTTCGGCGACCATTGCCAGGCACGGGCCGTTCACGATCTGGATCATCTCGATCTGCTTTATGCCATCAGTGGACTGCAAAACGGCAAGGATATGGCCGGTATCGATCTGGAGGGCGACCCGCAGTTTCTAACGGGCTCAACGGTTAACCCGGGCCTTCAAGGTCAGGCCCTGGAACTCGAAATCGAAAAAATGAACCGTCGCTACGATGCCGGGGCCCGTTTTTTCATCACCCCCCCGGTATTTGAACTGGACAGCATTGCATCCTTCCTGCAGCGCGTCGACCATCGTAAGTACAAGATCATTCCCACGGTGCTGCTGATCAAATCGTTGGGAATGGCCCGCTATATCGACCGGAATCTCAAACACGTGCATATCCCGCGCACCCTACTGAACCGTCTCAAGGCTGCGGCGGACAAAGCCCGTGAAAGTCTGCGGATCGCCCGGGAGATTATCGCGACCTTCGAGGAGGAAGGATTTTGCGGTGTCCAGATTTCCACATTGGGCGGGGAGAGTAAGCTTGGGGCTTTATTTACTTCGGGGAAACAATCGTTCCCGAAGCGCCCTCCGGCGTCAACCCAGCCGGAGGCCATCTCTTAGATAAGGGGGCTAGCGATGACGGACAAAAAACGCATCCTGGTAGTGGACGATGAACCTGATTTTGCGTTGCTGGTACAGGGGAACCTCCAGAAAGA
The DNA here is from genome assembly GCA_016735415.1 of Desulfobacterales bacterium. The sequence continues at coordinate 2,664 of JAERRP010000097.1, forward strand.
AGGTTTTGATGTCGATGTGGCTTACAACGGTGTGGAAGGGTTGGAGAAAATCAGACAGAACCCGCCCGATGCCGTGGTCCTCGATGTCATGATGCCGGAAATGGACGGTTATGAAGTCTGTGCCGAGTTGAAAAAAGATGATCGGTTTTCCGATATTGCCATTTTAATGCTCACGGCCGTGGCCGATCATGTTACCTCAACCCGTTACAGCCACTTCGACGGCATGAGTATGGAGGCGGACGATTATCTTCCCAAACCGGCTTCCGCCGAAGAAATTACGGACAGTTTAAAAAGCCTGCTGAATATGACTTGATGATGGGGGGGCAAATCGTTAACATCATCTCCCCTGAAGTGGACGGGTGCGTGCGGCGCGTCCACCGGCCGCAGGACATACACCGGTAAAGCGCCCCAATCACTCATGTTGCGGGGGTACGATGGCTGTTGAATCCCAAAGCTTCCAGAATCCCAAATCCGCTTTCGAGATTCAAAAGAAAGTCTACTGCATCTTCGGTGACGAGCGGGTCTTCAATTCCAAATCCCCTGAAATGTTCACGACGGTATTTCAGCGGGTCGGTCTTAGAGGGGTTTACGTTCCCTTCATGAACCGGCCCGGAAAGATTGGCGAGGCGATTGCCAGCATGCGGGTTTTGAATATCGCCGGTGCCAATGTTACCGTCCCCCACAAAGAGAGCGTCATCCCGCACATCGATGTTCTATCCGAAGGGGCCAAAATCATCGGGGCCGTCAATACGATTGCCTGGGAAGGGGATATATTAAAGGGCTATAACACCAATGCGATCGGGTTTATGGACACCCTGGAGGAAATCGGTTTGGAGGTGCCGGGGAAACGGGCCCTGGTTTTCGGATCGGGCGGAGCGGCCAAGGCCGTGGTGTTCATTCTGAACTGGCTGCGGGCCGAGTCGGTCTATATTGCCGCCCGCAACGAGGCCCGCGCCATGGAAATGGCCGATCGTCTGGGCGGTCAGGCCATTTCGCTTGACGATGTCCGCGACGGTCCGGTGGATGTGGACCTGATCGTCAACGCCACCTCGGTATCCGCCGAAGACGAATCCCCCGAGTTTGCGGCCCTGGTGTCAGAACTGACGCTGGTGGGATGCGAGCTCCTGCTGGATCTCAATTACGGCCGCCCGGTAAATATCTGGGAGCAGAAGGCTGCCGCCAGCGGGGTACGCTTTCTGGATGGCCTGCGTTCCCTGGCCTATCAGGCCCGGCGGACCTTCGCCCTCTGGACCGGGGTCCAGGTCGAACCCAACGAGTTTCTGGCGGCCCTGAATATCGCCTGATCACCCTTCCGCCGAGCCCCCCATGGCTTTCAAGCCGCCTTTCAATCCACAGCCTCCATGCGGTACCGGCGTCCGGCTTCAGCGCGGCACCGGTATCAGGACGGTAAAGGTCGAGCCTCGGCCAGGTTCGCTTTCCACCGAGATGGAGCCCCCCATCGCCTCTACCAGCCCCTTCACAATCGGCAATCCCAGACCCGTACCGGTGATGAAACGCGTCTTCTCGTTTTTAATGCGGTAAAAACGGTCGAAGATCTTGCCAATATTTTTGGCCTCGATGCCGAAGCCGTTGTCCTGGACGTCGATCCGGACGTTGTCGCCGACGTTTTCGATTCGAACCGAGATGGCACCGCCTTCCGGGGTGTAGTTGATGGCATTCGATATCAGGTTGCCGATTATGCTTTCGAGCGACAGGGGATCCGAGGTGAAAGTGGGCAGGGGCGCCTCGGGAAGACGCAGGGTCAATTCCTGTTTTTTGGCCTCGGCCCGGGTTTTCAAAAAATCGACCACGCTGCTGGCCAGTTCTTCCAGCCTGAATTCGCGGTTTTCCTGGCAGACATTGCCATCCTCGATGCGCGAGAGATCGAGCAGGTCACCGATGGTCGAAATCAGCCCCCGGGTTTTCTCCTTGGCCCGGCTGATCAGATGCTGGTCGGTTCCCGCTTCCTCGGCCGCCATTTCCCGGAGGACCATGGCCAGCTGTTCGTGGATGGTCGAGAGAGGGGAGCGCAGTTCGTGGGTCACCTTGGCTACGAATTCGCTTTTTAGCCGGTCCAGAACCTTCATGGCGGTGATGTCCTGAAAGGTCACCATGGCCCCCAGACATCCGCGGCGCTCACCCAGCACCGGGCGGCCACGGGCCAGAAAGTACTTATCCTCGCCCAGGACTAATTCGTAGCTGGGGATTTCCTCAAAGTCCACATAGCGCCCCCGGGAGATATCCTTGACCAGGCGGCAGAGGTTTTCGTCCCTGATGAATTCCGAAAAATGACCGCCGATGCAGGTCCCCGGCTCCAAGCTGAACAGGTGGCAGAAGGCGGGATTGCCCAGGACGATGTTGCCTTCGGTATTCGTGACCACCAGACCGCTGTGAAGCGATTCGACAATGGTGCGGATCCGGCTTTTTTCAGTATCCAGGTCGGTCAGGGTGCGGCGGCGATCCCGGGCCAGTTTTTCGGCCTCCGCCTTGAGCACTATTTTATCCTTGGCGCGATTGATGACGATGCGCAACTGGTCGGGCTCAAAGGGTTTGGGGATGAAATCGTAAGCGCCCTGCTTCATGGCCTCGATGGCGGTTTCGACCGTGGCAAAACCCGTAATAACGATCACCAGGATGTCGGGATGGCCGGTGTGAATGCGGCTCAGCACCTCCATACCGTCCATGCCGGGCATTTTCAGATCCAGCAGTACGATGTTGACCTTTTTTTTCTCGAGGATCGCCAGTCCCTCTTCACCATGGGAGGCCCCGAAAACGGTGCAGCCCATGCGACTCAGGATGCGTTTGGAACCTTCGCGGATGCCGGTTTCATCATCGATGACCAGAACTTTGATGTCGTCGTTGTCAGCTTTCACGTTCTTCCTCCTCGTCTTCCGGCTTACTGATCGGCAGTTCGATAAAAAAGCAGGTCCCGCTGGGATCCCGGTTGACGGCCCGGATGCTGCCGCCATGGTTTTCGACAATGCTGTAAACCAGGCTGAGCCCGATGCCGGTGCCCTGCCCCTCCTCCTTGGTGGTGAAAAACGGCTCGAAGATGTGCGGTATGACATCGGGGGGGATTCCGGGCCCGGTATCGGCGATGGCGATGTGCGCCGGCCCGTCATTGGCCCCGCGTCGCGTGCTGATGGTCAGCGTGCCGCGGCCTTCCATGGCCTGGGCGGCGTTTAGAATGATATTCATGAACAGGTGATTAAGCTGCTGACCGTCGCCGCAAACGGGCGGGATATCTTCGTCCAGCTGGCGGACAATCTCGATGTTCTGGAAAAGGGTTTGGTTTTCCAACAGGAAAAGGGTGCGCACGATGGCCCTGTTGATATCCAGGGGACGCATTTCATGCCGGGTCTGGCGGGCGAATTCCAGCAACTCTTTGACGGTGTCTTTGCAGCGTTCCGCATTGCGCAGGATCCGGCCCAGATCTTCCCGGGCCGCTTCTTCCAGATCGTATTCTTCCTGCATCAGGCGGGCAAATAGAATAATGCCGCCCAGAGGGTTGTTGATCTGGTGGGCGACACCGGCCGCCAGTTTACCCAGGGACGCCATTTTTTCGGCCTGCAACAGCTGGATCTGGGTCTGTTCGAGCTCCTTTTGAATCTGCAGGGTTTGGCGCAGGTCGTGGAAAAAGCCCATGGTCGCCACTTTCTCACCCCGTTCATAGACAATCGCGGCGTTGAGGCTGATGGGGATGATCTGGCCGTCTTTGCGCAGCACGTCCACCTGGCATGATTGCAGTTTACCCCGGCCGCCGTAATCGTCGCTGTGTAATTTCCGCATAATCTCGTAGGCGACGTTTTGCGGATAGACGTCCCGGATATTCAGGCGGCTTAAGGCCTCTTCGATGGTATAGCCGGTGATTTCCGAGGCCGCTTCATTAAAGATCAGAATCTTGCCTTTGAGGTCGGCGGCCATGACCCCGTCCACCGCACTGAGAATCAGGTTTTTGAGAAAGGCATTGGAGTGGCGCAGACGTTCTTCCAAACTGATCAGAAAGGGTTTTTCGCTGTCTAGAATGATCATATAGGGCCACCCTTCGGTTGCCGGTTGACAGGTGAGTTGACGATCCGCTGCGGCAGAGGGGATTCCAGATTCGTTTCATGTTTTCGATCGGTTGCCGTAGTACCGGACCGGGACGATGACCGCCCGTTTGAAAAATGACATCAATTTGTCTCAAACTTGGGCCCAAATTGCAACTCTCCTCTGGGGCGTGGGGCGTCTGCGCCGCCGGCGATTCCGGTACGGTATCCGGGACGCTTACCGGGCCCGGCCGGTGACGGGTAAGGCGGCCGCCTGTCATGACGACCGGTCTCCGGCCCGGATCCATTTTAAAGGATTGATATGAATATTTGTTCATTTTGGGGTGTTCGTTCTGTCGGGTCAACTCGGCTGGGTCTGGACGTGCGGCCATACCGGAATTTTTGGTTATCCAGATAATTTTAAAGAAAGGATGCGCCCGCCGACAAAAACATGGATTTGGACTTGACAGGGGGAAAGCGCTCCTGATAAATGAATGAATATTCATTCATATTGGACGTTCGCCTGCTTCACAGGGGGTTCCCATCAGCACCAAAGGCAAAAACGATAAATATCATCGCATCCTGGAAGCGGCTGTCAAAGTGTTTGCCAAACTCGGTTTTCACGAGTCGACCATTTCACAGATTGCCCGCGAGGCCGGTGTGGCCGATGGC